>JAITVW010000164.1 GCA_031285605.1 Fusobacteriales bacterium
AGTATTTGTCCATAAGTTATATTTTCTTTTTCTTTCAGATAAAGTATTCCGTAAGAATTATAATCATAATCTATAACTCCGGGATTTTTATCTGTTCCTTCCCCGCTGTTATATATCAATGTTACTTTAGCTGTATCTTTTGTTGGATTTTCATCTTTTTTCATATACTTATATGATGAATTGAAAATGTCGTTTATATCCATCATTCTGTTTTGAATATTAGAATACGTATTTCCTCTTAATTCCATATCAAATTTCTCTGCCAGAAGATCTTTGTTCGTTATATTGTCCAGTGCATCGAACATTGCCAATTCAGGTCCTTTTGCAGCTTCATATATCTCATCAAGTCCTTTTCCGAATTCTTCCGCTGCTGTACCTGATAATAATTCTACATAAGGTATTTTTATAAGTCTGAACACGAATTTTCCCGAAACACTGTCATACCATTTGTCAGCAAGCCAAGATACAGATTGTGATGTTATCAGATAATCACCTGTTGTTGTACCTAAATCCATTATCTGAACATTTTGTATAAGTTGATTATTTCCCTGTGTTGCTCCCGGTGTCATTACTATATTCCCTGAACCTTGTATTCCATCCAGTATTTTCCACGATCCCATTCCATTATCAGTATTTACTGTATTTAATATTACATTTGATCCTGCCGGTATATTCAGAGCTCCTTTTATTACGATATTTCCTATATTTGTTATTGGAACTCCTGAGAGCGAAACAGTCGGACCGCCTATTGTCAGTTTCCCGACATTAATAAATTCTGAACCTGATTCTACCTGAATATCACTTTCTGAAACACCTGATCCGTTTATATATAAGTTTCCATTATTAACAAATGTAGAACCTGCAGCTAAGTATACTCCTTGGTCTGTTTTTGTCATATTCATGGTACCGTTGTTTTCAAAGTAGGAATCGTCCAGATATATTCCCATTGCTCCACCACTGATATTAATAGTTCCGTCATTGTATATCATGGAAGAATTCGATGCTGACATTCCAAATGCTCCGGTTCCGCTGACATTTATGACTCCGCCGGCAGTATTATAGGCTTTTGCACCATTAGTTACCTGTACTCCGTATGCATTTCTTCCTGTGACATTTATAGTACCATTATTGTATACTCTTCCGGTATTATAGCCTTCTTTTCCGGCAAACATTCCTACTCCAATTTCTTTTCCTACATTTACGGTACCGTTATTGATTAGTGTCCCTGTTTCTGTCGCCATTCCTACTGCAAAATCTTTTGGCTCGGTATCTATCTTTGAACGCCCTGTATTTATTACTCCTGATGAGCTGTTTTCTACAGTGCCGGACACTGCATATAACCCTATACTTCTGTCTGTGAGGTCTAGAGTACTGTTATTTTTTATACTTCCTCCCGAACCATAACTGAAAATATAAATTGAATTTTCTCCGGCTGTTATATTTGCATTATTTACTATGGCAGCATTTTCTCCAAAAATACCCACAGCAGTTTTTCCTACTGTTATATCGGAATTATTTATTACATTGGCTGTTCCTGTAGAATATATACCTACAGCAGTTTCTCCCGAAAGTGAAGTCTCTGAATCGCCTGTTATTATTTTACCGGTATTATTTATATCAGTATTTGCCCCGTATATTCCTACTCCTGCTATACCCAGTTTTATTGTACCGGTATTTTCAATTTTTGTATTTTCGCCATATATTCCTGCTGATTTTTCAGATGCAGATAAAATATTTCCTGTATTTCTAATGAGTGCAGTAATATTTTTTCCGTATATTCCTACTGCTGCCGCACCTGTTGTTATATCTCCCTGATTTACTATATTACTTCCGCCTTCTACAAATATTCCCACTGAACTTTCTACACCAGAATCTCCTACAGTAATTGTTTTCCCGGAGTTATTAGTTACATCTCCTATATTAAAGCCGTATATTGCCACACTTTCAGAACCGCTTAAAGATATAGAGCCGTTATTTGTTATACTTCCGCCGTCCATTACTGATATTCCCAATGTATTATGAGATGTAGAAGATATAGAAGAATTCAAAGTTACTTCTTGGTGTTTGGCAACAAATCCCCATGCTTTATCTCCATTAAGAGCTATGTTATAATTTATATTATAATTTCCGCTTACACTTTCCATATATACTCCGGTAGAGTCCAAACTTACATTTACTCCGTTGATTCCTGTTATTTTTCCGTTATTTCTCATAATTAACCCTACTGAATCATTTTGCCCTATATTTACTGTCTTTCCTCCGAGATTTATTGTCCCGCTGTCTTCAGCTATAAAACCTATTGTAGAATTATTTGCTACGTTGACATCACCTGTGGTATTATAATTAATTACTGCTGTACTGCCTCTTGATACCGCCGTTATTCCTCCCTCTCCTACTGTTACATTTCCTGTTGTTGTTATTACGGAATCGTTTGAATATAATCCTATTCCGCTTTTTCCTGTCTGTATCTGGGCACTATTCTGGATTGTAGTATTTCCTTCTGTATATATTCCCACTGAATTGTCAGTTTCCGTACTGTCTCCTACAGTTATTTGTGCCTGATTTACCAGACTTCCTCCTTTGATATATATTCCTGTTGAGCTGAGTCCGCTCAGATTTATATTTCCCTTCAGTATTCCGTTTATCGTATCAATATCCTTCAAATATAATCCTGTTGAATCTTCACTTGAACTTGTTATATTTAGGTTTCCATTTAAATTCAGCGTAGAAGTTCCTGTAGCGTTGACATCTGTTTCCAGATACATTCCTATTCCTTTTTTTCCATTCAGGCTGATTGCAGTATTGTCTGATGCTGCTGTTCCCACATTTACCGTCAGATTTCCGTTGTCCGGTGTCAATTGACCGAATAATGCCGTTCCTTTTTCACCCACTGAGATACTACTTCCATTCTCCAGAGATGCAATGGAATCATTTACATATATTCCCACAGAGTCATTGCCGGTCAGTTCTATTTTTCCTCTGTTTATAATAGTGGACTGTTTGCTTCCGCTCATAGCTATTACACTGATATCAGAAGTGGCAGATTTTAGAATACCTGTAGTATCATTTGTTACCTTTGCACCGTCTACTGCCTGAAATCCGTTTTGACCCATACCCAGAGTTATTCTGTTTATTATTTCCCCTGCCGAACCGGAAACAACTGCACTTACTCCGCCCGGACCGCTGATATGAGAAGTTCCTCCACTGTTAAATATGAGTGAGCCGTTTATTATATAAGCGAATATTCCGCTATTACTGTTTATATTTATTGTTCCATTATCAACGTTTAAAATGCTTCCGTTTTCTATATAATAGCCCACATTATTTTCTCCGTTAATCTCAAGTGTCCCATAAAAATCAACAGCAGAAGTACCTGATATATACATTCCTATACCATTTTTTCCATCAGGATTATTGGCATTCAGATTCATCGTCCCTGTATATTTTATCTTTGAATTATTTAGATAAACTCCTACCCCTTCTATATCATTAACATTGACATTGGCTTTCATATCTTTGGCAAGTGAAGTAATATTGTTTGTATAAATTCCCACTGTTCTGTGATCCATACTGTCAGTATATGTTGTCCCGTCTACATTTACAGTTCCTGCATAATCTATATAATCTTCGAGATATAATCCTATTCCTCCGTCTACATCAAATGTAAAGTTTGAATTCCCTGTTATGTTCGCACCCGGCTGTATATAAACGCCTACTTTATCTTTTGCGTTTACAGTCTCATCCATTGCACCCGACAGATCTTTTACAGTTACTCCCGAACTTGCATAAATACCTATGCTGTTCTCCCCGTTCAAAGTCATTGTACCGCTGTTAGCCACT
Source organism: Fusobacteriales bacterium (assembly GCA_031285605.1). Taxonomy (GTDB): domain Bacteria; phylum Fusobacteriota; class Fusobacteriia; order Fusobacteriales; family Leptotrichiaceae; genus Sebaldella. The sequence goes on from JAITVW010000164.1 coordinate 3,841, forward strand.
TCACTTGTTCTTGGAGAATCTACTATCGCATAAATACCTATTCCGTCTTTCAGCACTGTTTGAGCTGCTGTATTTGTTAAACTTATATTTTTAGAATAAATATCAATTACATTAGTACCTGACAGAACATTTACCGCAGTACTGTTTGTTTTGGCTGATATATTTGAAGGATCCCCTTCGTAATATATACCGATTCCTTTATTAGCAGGATTATTCGGCTCATACTTGAAGTTAAGTACACCTGAATTCAGTGATGAATTCTTATCCAGATAAATACCTACACTATTGTCTTTAACAGTTATATCACCGTTAGCCTGTGTTATTATTCCTCCGTCTTTACCTATTATACCTACTCCATTTTCACCGACTGATATACTGCCTGAAGTAAAGGTAAATTTAGATTCTTGACTTACTGTCCCGCCTGTAAGTACTCCCTCTATGTAAACGCCTTTTCCTGTAAGACCTGTGCTGACAATACTGCCGCCCGCCATCTCTCCTTCTGCACCATTGATAATTGCTGCTCCTATGGTAGTATTTTTAGTTGAACTTATTGTTCCTGCGGTCTGATTAAATTTTCCGCCTGCTCCGGATATTATTACACCTATGCCGTTATCAATATTGACATTTATTGTTCCTTCGTTTGTTATTTTTGAACTCGCTTCTACAGTAAGTCCGTTCATCTTATTACTGCCGTAAATACCTACATTATTTGTATTTATTATTCCTGTGGAAGCATTTCTAAATTCTCCTCCCAGAGCTATTGCCCCTACGCTTCCTGTACTTCCGCCTGCTATTGCATTTATTGTACTTTCATTGGCAGCCTTTGCTTTTTCTACATAAATACCTGCCGTCTTATTTCCTGAAGCTGTTATATCCCCGCTTCTATGAATACTTTCTAAGCTTCCGCCTTCTACTATTCCAAATCCAACAGAGCTTTCACCTATTACATTTATTATTCCATTGTTTATTAATTTACTGCTGTCTCCTTTAGCATATATACCAAAGGAAGTTTTAGAATTTAGAGTTATTGTTCCATTATTCACAGCATCCGGTAAAGCTTTTAAGTAAATACCCACACTGGAATTATTCGTTCCACCTGCAGTGCCTATTGTTATATTTCCTTGATTTACAAAAGGAACACTGCTTCCTTCCACTAACATTCCTATTGCTTCATTTGATGACCCTGTTATATTTACAGTCATTTTATTTGTAATACCGCTTCCCGGATTTACAGTATTATTATAGTATAATCCAATTGCTCTCTCAGCCGTCCCTATCGGAGCCTTATTTTCAACGCTCAAAACTCCTGTATCAGCTTGTGCGCCGTTCGTAAGGTATATTCCCGTTGTATCCGGCAGTAATGCTAATGTTCCGTTCCCTTTTATAGATGACTTTCCTGACTCATAAATACCTATAGTCTGTCCTGTTGTTTGATTTACTGCTCCAAGTTCATCAATAACAAGTCCGTCACCTTTAGCGTATACCCCTATTGCATAATCCGATCCTGAAGGATTACTTGAAGCTACGTTTATTGTCCCGCCTGCGAGTTTTAACTCAGAGGCTCCGCCGCTTGCATCTTTTTCTGCATAAATTCCTATATTGGAAAGTCCGTTGATATTTATTGTTCCCAGATTGCTTACACTGAATTTATCTGTCGAATTCCCTTTCGATATCGCAAATATACCTATATTCTGAGACCCTGTCGAAGTATCCAGTACTGATATTAATCCTGATGTGTCATTTTTAAATACGGAGTTTTTATTATAAACACCTGTACTATTTTGTTTAACCTCTATAGTTCCTGTATTTTTATTATCTCCCTGACTAGTTGTCAGATAAATTCCTATATTAGAATTTAACGGTGAACTGCTGGCCTCTAAAGTTATTATTGAATTATTCTGCACAGTATTTGAAGCAGTGTTATTGGAAACATAAATTCCCAATCCTCTGTCTCCTGTGACATCTATAGGCTCGTTTACATGTACATCACTCTGTTCAGCATATATTCCTGTTGCATTTTTCTTTACTATAATTTTTTGGTCGGCAGCAGTACCGTCATTCTGACTTACTAATCCGTTAAATACTGCTATTCCTGTACTTCCTTCTTCCAAAGTCAGCGTAGTCTTATTTTCAATAATTGTATCTATTCCGTATATTGCAGTATCGGTTTTTCCCGTGGTAATAGTACCTTCATTTATTACTTTAGCTTTTTGGGTATTACTTAAACCCTGTGCATAAATTCCGACTACCTTGTCAGTTACCGATGTGTTCTCAACACCTATTATCAAATTTGCTTTATTCGTCATTTGTTCAGATACTGTAGAATCTCCTTTGTAATAAATTCCTATTCCTGCAGCTGTCAAAGAAGAAGCAGTATGATTAACAGTAATAGTTTTGCCTGCCATACCTACTGACGGTGCATTTCCTTCAAATCCCAGCGCTACTCCGAAAGCGCCGATACTAAATGCGATATTATCAGTAATTTTAATTTCGCTGTTTACTGTTTGCACTCCGATTCCGTAATCACCCACTGTAATATTACTGTTTGTACCTAACTCTAAAGTTGCCCCGCTGACATATATTCCTGCACTTTTGGTTCCCAGAGCAGTTATGGTTCCTTTATTTGTCACCAGCACTTTATCTTTATTCAGCCCTGTTCTGTTATTTTCCGCATATATTCCTATTCCTGAATCCCCGGATACCGAAATACTTCCTGTGTTTGTTATATCCACAGCATTTGCTGTCGATATTACTGATGCACCATATGTATCCAAAGCAGGTGTTGCAGATGAGTCTAATTTTAATGCCAGTCCTGTTATTCCCACGTTTCTGCCGCCGGCTTCCGGTATTCCGTTAATATTTATACTACCTGCATTTGTTATTTTGCTTCCGTTTACTCCGTATGCTCCGATTCCTTTATCTAAGATTATGGTCCCGGTTCCTGTTACATCTATTATTCCAAAATCTGTAAATGCTCCTGCTTTCTGACTGGTTCCTCCGACTACAATCAGTGTCCCCAGTATTCTGTATCCTGACTGATTATATGAAGTATCTGTACTTGCCAGAGAATTCGACCCGATTTTAAGTCCGCTCCCTTTAATACTCGATACTGTAACACCGCTTTCTATCTGATTTACAATTCTTTCATCAGTTATATAATTATACATATCTGTAGATGAATCAAGATCTACACTTCTGTCTATACTTAAATTTCCACCGTTTATTGTAACTTTATATATACTTCCGTTTACTGCTTTCGCTCCCAGCATAGTCTGTATACTTGTATTAAATGTTGCAAGATTGAGGTTTCCTACATCTTGAAAGTTTCCTAATGTAGCATCGGAAGAATTCATATTTATTATTACATTACTCATACCTGTATATTTTGTCCCCAATGAAAAATCCGAAGCAGTTCCCATAAATAAGGTTCCATACCCTGTAGCATTTATCGTTACAGGAGCTGCTGCTGTTCCCAGAAAATTTATTTTAGAGCTTGTACCTGATACATAAAAAGCCAGTTTTTCAGAACCGCTTGTATCCGTTCCTGCTGCTGTGTTTATCACTGTTCCGCTGCCTACATTTCCAATACCGCCGCCGATAACTGCTAATACGGCATCATTATTTACAGTGGAAGTACTTAGGCTTCCGAGTGTTACCGTACTTCCTGTTCCTGAGGCAAATCCTCCTACACCGTTTATTGTCATGCCTTTGTTAACATTTATCGTTCCGCCGTTTACTGCTACAGCCCCTCTGTTTTTATTTTTTTCCGTTACTGTGGCAACTCCTCTGTCTACGGCTTTTATTTCGCCATTCATTGTGACTGTCCCATTATCTGCATATGCAATTATCGAACCGTATCCTAATCCTTCTGCCTTTTGATTTGCTGTAATAAGTCCTCCGGATTTTCCGAAAAATGCTATACCATTTTTACTTACCATGGCTAATTCTTTTCCTACAATGATTTCAGTAGGTTTTCCTTCAATAGTACCCGCTGTTTTTTCTGACAGCCCTGTTCCTCCTGTAGTCCATGTACCTTCTGCATATGCTATTACGGTTCCCTGACTTGCATCAGCTTCCACTGTGGAAGCTCCGTTTATACCGTCGGAAAATGTCGTAGATGCAGTATTTTTTATATCTACTACAGTTCCGTTTTTAGCAAGAAACATAAACCCGTTATTTGAATATTTTCCGAATTTTATATTAAAATCATCCATATTCAGATTATGAATAGGATCCAAATCATAATATGAAGCAGTACTCAGACTGTCTTCATTTACTCCTGTTCTTTGCCCTGAAATGGCATATATTCCCACGTTACTATCAACTTTTTCTGCCGAATATCCTGTTTTGCTTAATTGTCCTCTTACATCCTGTGTTGTTAATGCAGCATTTGAGTTTAACTGTGTTCCTATATCAAAATATAGTTTAAAGTATCCCTGATGTATTCCTACCTCATAACCGCTTAATCTTTTGTTAAAAAATACTCCGACATTTTCATCTCCGTAAAATTTCATTGGTTTTGCCGAATTCAGCTCTACATACGGTATATAACTGCTTAGAGTTCCCTCACCGTTAAGCCCTCCTGCAGTATAGTTAGGAAACTGGTTTGCTATATATTTTGATTTATCAGGAACCCATGTAAAAAATGAAACACCTATATTAGAAGCTCCGTTAAATATTATTTCTCCATCACTTTTAAGTCTTAATCCGCCGGCATAACTTTTTACTGCAAAAGCTGTATTTGTTTGTGTATCTACTGTTATATCAGCATTTCCCGAAAATAATGTAGAGAATTGTCCTCCCGCATATCCTGAGGCATCCTGTCCGGGACTTTGTCCTTTCAAATGGAATATAGTATTATTATCTCTCAATACATTAATTTTAACATTACTCATAGTAGTACGTCCGCCTCTGAATGCTTCTGCATTTATAAAGGCTGCTTTCCCGTATAAATTAACGGTTATATTCTGCAGGTCCACATCTGCCACAAGGTGAAAAGCCTCTGATCCTGTTGCATTAGAAGGTCCTGTAGGGTCTCCGCCGGCAACATGAAATGTTCCCCCTGTTACCTTCTGCGGAGTAGTTGAACCTACCCATCTTCCATTATAATAATTTAGAATGCTGTAATGTCTTCTGTCATAAGTTCTCGAACCGTTAAAAGCTGTTGCTGATCCTGACTGAGTGGCATTTCTATATCCTGCTACATTTCCCAGAACTCCTGTATCAGGATTTACACCGGTCCAAAATGTTCCTCCTGTAACATTTACATTTTCTGCCATTGATAATGAAGCACTACTGCTGGTATTTGTATTTACCCATTCAATTCCTCCGGCTGCCCAGTCCCATGCAAAATCAGAAAACGGATTTGCATTCGGTTCCAGCACACTTTTTGATTGTGGTAAATTAATAGACGGATTTATAAGTGGAACAGGCAAAGCTACTACAACAGGAGTCGCTGTAATTTGCTGAGGTTCAGGGATTTTTTCCAGTGGTGTAACTGTTTTTTCCGAAATACTTACCTCCGGTATATTTATCAGAGGTGTCTGCACAGAAATACTCGTTACTGAAGGTATATTCGGCGCTATAACATTTATATTCGGTTGTGCTATTATTCCTACATTTACTGAGGGTGCGTTGATTAGAATTTGATTTATTATTGTTAATTGTTTTACTTCCGGACTCGGAATATTTACTGTCGGTATCACCGGTATTGTTATCTGGGGCGGTGTAACATGCGGTACTTTAACAATAGGCGGTTCTTTAAGACTAAGACTTGCTGTAATTGAAAATAATGATGAGTTATCATAAGTACTTGTGTTATTGCTCCATCCGGGATTTATAGTTATCCATCCCGTTGTTCCTATTTTTGATCCGTCAATCGGAACTATTCCATCTCTTATATTATCTTGAGCTGTGTTTTTTCTACTGCTGTACTTCCATTCTTTCTCTTTTCTATGGACATGTTTGTGAAATAAATTTGTATACAAAATATAACTGTCCCATGGCAGCTTTACTACCTGATCTCCTTCTTTTTCAAGGCGCTCCAATTCCAGTTCATTGTCATACAAAAGTTTATTATTTTGATCTTTATCTTTTTTAATTTTTTTTCTTAAATTTTTTAGTTCTAATTGTAATGTTTTATTTTCAGAAAAGCCTAAAAAGCTTCCGGTCATAAGAAAGGCTATAACTAAACCTTTAGAATATTTCATTTTACGTTTATTTTTCAAAAAATTTTTCATTTTTTTTTCTACACTACATAATATATTCCTCATTATTTCGTCTCCCTTCAATAGACTTTTAATTAATCTTACAATAATTCTGAAAATTTGTCAACAATTAAAATTTAATATCAAATTCTGTTTTTCTATAATCTATGCTTTTAGTTTAATATTTCAAGCATTAAATGTCCAACATATTGTTTTAAAATATTTATTATTTTAAAATTATTTTTGTAAATTTCAATATTTGACTATATTTCTTTCAAAATTTATTTTAATGATTCAATAGTACATTTTTCGACCGTCAAATACATATCAACAAATTCATAAAGAAAAGAAATTTAAATTTGGAAGAAATAAATGAAATATGTAAATTTTATTGGAATAAAAATAAATAAAATTAAGTACACCATTCTAAATTTAAAAGATGGTGTACTTTCTATTATTCCATGGATATTTTTTGTATTTTTCTTTATATTTTATTGAAGAAATTATTCAATAAAATATAATGTTCTGTTTCTTTTTTAATAGAAATCTGTTCAAAAAGAAATATCTATCTTTTATTTGTTTATATCTCCATATTTCTTTTTTAACTTTTCTAATTTTTCATATTCATTTTTATTTTGTTTAAAACTCAGCTCTTTACAATAATAATCATTTTTTATTAATGTCTTTGCTATTCTATACCAGGAAGGAATTCTCCGAGTTTTATATAAGGCTTTTACTTCAGCAGTTGGTTCATCCGGAATTTTAACTATGTATAACCCGTCTTCATCGTATTTATCATTTTCATTTTGTTTATATACATGCAAAATATCATTATACAATTCTTTTCTCCACCATTTTAAAAAAATATTTATTTTCTTTAAGTAATGCTCTTTTAAATATTTTGGAAATGAATTTAAAAGAATTCTTGTCCAGATTTCCCAGGTGAATTGTTCGGGTTTTTTGATCTTTCTGTCTCCCAATAAATATTTCCCGTTATATTTTTTTGCGAAATTACTTCCCTGAACTCTTTTTTGCAGTTTAATCCAAGTATCGGGCTCTATTTTTGAAAATAGTCCGATATTTTTTCGTTGTTCTTCACCGTATGGCTGGCAAATTCTCATTTCGCTGTATGGATATCCAAGTAAATACATTTTATCATATACCTTGGTATAATCTTTTTTATATAGATATTTCCAAACATCTTGAACTGTCCAGTCATAAATTGGATGAGTCAAGTAACAATCTAAAAATTTTTTTTGTTTTTTATGTATAAGTATCCAATTATTTCCATCAAAAAACTCTTTATTTTTTTCAGCCTTTATTTTTAAATATCTATGATAACTTTCATCTGTCCGAATACCTATAATCTGACAAACTTTCTCTAAACCAAAATAATTTTTCAGCCATCGTGGAAACTCTATGATAAAATCTTCAAATTCTATTCCAATTTTGAAAAAATCAAATATATTATTGTCCAATGAAACAACACATTCAGCTGATGGTAATTTCCTTATCCAATCTTTTTTACTTTGAGGATCCCAACAAAGCCATTTTGGTTGAAAACAAGAAGATGAATTCCTCAGACTCAAAGGTAAGCATACCCAAAACCCTTGTATTTTTATATCTTTTCTTTGAAAAGTCCTGTAGAGAAATTCTTCATGCATTTTATAATGACCTTCTAAATCTATTGTTAATACATTAATAAACTCAATTCCTCTTTTTTTAGCTTCCTGAATCATTAATTCCAGACAAACAGTACTGTCTTTGCCTCCGCTAAATGACAACCATATTTCTTCCGGAGGAAATTTTTCATATATAAATTCAAATCTTCTCTTAGATTCATATAAAACATTTGTATCCATGTAAATTTTTCCCAATTTTATCACCATTATAGATCAGAATATAAGTATAATATACTTATATTATTGTACTTTAAATATTATTTAAAGTCAAATTCAGCATTGATTCAACAAATTTAAGATTATACATTATACTTTTATTATCTTTCATTTCAATTTTTCAATCTCTATTATTTATTGATAAATATCTTTATATATTTAATAATCTATTTGATAAAATATACAAATTAATTATATATTTAAAATATTTTTCATAATTATATTATAAAAAATATATTGATTTTTCTTTTTAATAATGCTAACATATTTGTATAACAATATATCTTAATTACACCGATATAATTTATTACCTTGGTATAGCGTGGTAACGTTCCTAATTATTTAGGAGCGTTTATTTTTTTTATAAATTATAATAATTAAAAACAGCCTTGTATTTATGTAAGACCGTTTTATAATATGAATATTGAAATGTTTTTTCTTTAACTTCCGGAATTCTGTTTTTACGCTAAATAATATCAAATATGCAATGTACAGAGGAAATAACAAAATTATATATCATTATTTTTTTATGCTATATTTGAACCCGGCTGAGAACATGTTACTTGAAATATCAGAATCGCTCATTTTCATATCATAGTTCACATAGCATGCCCATTTTTCATTTATTTCAGTATTTATTCCCATACCAATCCACATAGAATCATTAGAAAGTCCTATTCCTTCTACAGTGAATTTCTCTAAAGGTATTCCTGCATATGATGCTTCAAAGTCTAAAGTTTCGTTGTTAAAAGCTTTTTGCCATGATGCATAACCTGTTATTGTGCTTTTCACACCCATCCATTTGAAGGTATATTCTCCTCTCAGACCTATAGAACCTGATGTTTGATCATAAATTTTACTATCTGCCTGAAGTCCCATTAAACTGCCGTTTTCTATAAAATTTCCTCTTTTTACTGAATCATAAACTATTCCTGCAAATGGTGTTAAACTAAAATTTTTAGCAAGTTTAAACTTGTATCCTGTTTCTCCGTATCCTGAATATACATAATCGTCATGATCTATTGCTACTTTTTCTATTTGATTTCCTGTGACTATTTCCCTGTCTACATCACTTGATACAAATCCTGCCCCAAGTCTTCCCAAAATATAAAAATTATCTTCTTTACGACCGTATCTTCCATAAAGTGATACTCCAAGATTTTGACTTTTTGATTTTCCACCGTAACGATCGAAATTTGCGTCTGCATCTGAGTAAGAAACTGCTGTTCCTAATATTAAATTATCAGTTACAACTTTATCAATTCCAAACTGTCCGCCAAATGCTGAGGTGTCTGCCGAAGCATATCCTGATTCTTTCAGTTTTCCCGCAGAAGCTATTCCGCTGAACCATAGCCCTGCAACATCTGATTTATTTTCCATGCTTCCAAGCATTACCAGTCTGTTAGTAAGGTCTCTGTTCACTGTCTGCGACTGTTGGAATGTTAATGCCTGTGCCGATGCATAAATCTGACCTGACAAACTATCTAATATTGCTGCCAAATCTGATGCTGATGATTGTTGAAGTATTGCTATTTTTGTTCTGAATGCACTGCTTCCTTCGTTATTATCAAGTGCTGTCAGTATTTGTTCAAGGTTTGCCGACGAATTATTTCTTGTAGCATCTGAATTATATGCTTGTTCTGCATATTCAGCTATATCTCTTCTTACCATATTTAATTTTATATTGTTATTATCATATGTAATCTCTGATTGTAAAAATACCGGAATTTCTACTTTCCCAAAAGTACTTGTTATTCCGTTTGCTGCACTTATTATATTTTTAGTCATTATGTCTTTACTTATATATATTGGATTATCATCAACATCTCTTGGAGCAGTTACTTTTAATGTAGAATTATTAAGATCCACTGTTCCGTTTACTTTTATAGTTGCACCAGCTGAATTTACTATTATACCTTCAGGAGTAGAGATATAGTTTCCCTGAATATCCATTCCTCTTCCTACGGCACTTACAATTCCGCCGTTATTTATTACATTATTTTTAATATAACCGCCGTTGCTTGACAGAATTCCGCCAATTTGTACATTTATTTCTGATATTACCTGTCCATTTATTTCTAATATTCCGCCGTTTATCACATTTTTTCCTGTGTATGTATTTTTACCGCTAAGGATTAACTTTCCTGTTCCTGCTTTTATTAGTCCTGCATCTCCTGCTATATCATTTTCAAATGTAGAAGTAACATCATTAAATGTTACATACACATAGTCACCTGCTGCAAGTCTTTTATCAAAAAGTGCCGGTCCTTTTACCGCTTTGCTTATGTTTAATAATCCCCATCCATATACTGTATCTACATCTTTATTTCCTTTATCTGTGGCGGTCGACAAAATAGTTTGTTTTATCAGATCTCCATTCATCCATGGATATTTTGCCTGAACTAATACTGCTGCTCCTGTTACTGCTGGTGCTGCAAATGAAGTTCCCATTCCTGAGACATTTCTTACGTTGAAATTATAATCACCTACTGCAACTATACACCAGTTTTGTGCTACACCACACTTATTTGAGTAAGTGCTTGGAAGTCCGTCTTCAGAGTTTACAGCTATAACAGCTATCCATCCTTTTTGCATTTCAGTATACAGATATGGAAGCCCTGCTTCGGCAGAGACTTCATCTTTTGCTGAATTACCTGCCGCCCAGATAAATAAACTATCTGTTGATGCTTTATCTCTATAGAATGCTATTACCGGATCAGAAAGTGACATATCAGATCTTGTAACAGTTCTTATTGTTCTGGATGCTACTCCGAATGACTGGTTGTATATTCTTACACCATTATTATATAAATTCTCATACATACCTCTCTGCACCACTATACAACTGTTACTTCCGTCAGAACATATGCTGCCTGCTGCTTCTCCTCTTATTTTTACACCGGGAGCAACTCCTGATGTTTTTCCACCTATTATTTCTGCTACCAAACTTCCATGTATATTTGTATTGCCGGGATAATTATTATCTTTTATTATACGGCTTGCACCGTTGGCAGCTCTGAATTCTATATTATAAACATCAAAATTACTGTCTATTATACCTACTGTTACACCAGTTCCATCTATTTTATCAGCTTTGGCCTCTTGAGCATTATGCGGATCATTTGGATTAAAAGGAATATCTCTGGTTACATCAATCGGAGCAGGCGTTGTTACTCCGCCGCCTCCGTTGTTATTTCCACCTTCCCCGCCAGAACTTGAACAAGTAACCAGAAAAAGTATCACAGTTATTGCAGATATAATTTTTTTTATCATTATAATACCTCCTTTATTCACTTTTTATATACAAGAAACTATTATTGAATAAAAATTTTTCTATTGAATTCTGAATGTAAAAAAAACGTTTCAAAGTTATTAATTTAAAATTTAAAAAATTGTCTTACAAAATTATAGCATTTAAATATAAAGTGAGTCAATATTTATTTGTACGACAAAATATAAAACAGTGTTTTAACAGGCTTAAATATAATTTTTAATTATTCATTATTAGAAAGAATAAAAATTTATATATAAAGTTAGTATTATAATTATTCTTTAGGATATACTTAAACCGGAACTATTATCTGCGCAGCAGAATTTGTTTATATATTTAATCAGCTTAAATTTAAATAAAAAAGATATCTTACTTAACTTACTCTTTCTCTGTTTTATTTATTTAAAATCTTAAATATCAGTTTATTTTTTTCTTGACTTTTTCAATTTGTATGATAAAATTACATTAACGTGATACTTGATAAATAACTTATGAATATTTATACTCCTTTATAATTACCTCCCGTATGGGGAGGTTTTTACATGAAAATTCCATAAATTAATTATAGTATTTCAAAGCAATTAGTTATCTCTTTTACCCCCCGTTAATTCTATGCTATAAGATAAATATATTGTTGTGAAAGGAGATTTTTATGCGCAGGCAGTATTCGCTCTTTAATGGGAAACGTTATGTTTTAAATAAAAATACAGGTGTATGTCATGATTTAGACAATGAAGATAAAAACTGTCAAATTGATGAAATTAAAACAGAACATTTATATTGCTCTGATTATTTATATTCAGATATAAAAAAACGCACAAGTTATAAAGAAAAATGTGATTATTGTATGAATTCTGACAAATAATTGTTTTAGTCGGTCATTCCGACCGGCTTTTATTTTTCCAATATTCTTATCAGGAATAGTACCGGCGAAGGACGATCAGAGACAAACTAAAAAAATACGCTGGCATTTATAGTACTTACAGCATATTTTTTATTTTCTATTCATTATGACCATCTTTAATAAATCTTTCATTAATATTTAAATTAAAATAGTCATATAAATTTACATGAGTGTATCTTAAGCGGGAACACCAAACTCTAAACAATGGTATAATAAAAAAAGAGCGAGGTATTTTGAAATTATGAGGAAGAATTAAAAAAAGAAAATTTTTTTCCTAAAAAAACAGCGACATTCTTTACGAAGGAAACAGATTAGAAGATTTTCCTTCCTTTTTATCTTAAAAATATTCGGTGTACTGCTCTTTAATAGTTTTGATATGTGTTTTTCCTCTTTCAAGATGTCTTATCAATATTTCCGCCAGTCCCACCTTTTCATGATTTTTTATTTTATTGAATATTTCCTTATGTTCCGCGTAAATAAGATTCCATATCTCTTCGGAATCCAGTATTAATGCCATTATTCTTACTCTGTTCAGCTGACCGCTGATATTTTGTATACTTTCCCAGATTCTCATTTTATTAGTACCTTCGTATATTATTCTGTGAAAATCATTGTCATACTGAAAAAGCTTTTCATAATTCTTCTGCTTCAGGTATAGTTCCTGCGAATGCAGATTTTCTTCCAGCAACAACAGATATGATTCGGGAAAAACTTCCGCTGCCAGCTTAGTTATCTCCACTTCAAGTATCTCCCTCATATATCTTGATTCTTCCACAGACTGTTCGTTTATCTTGGAGATATATGTACCTTTTTGCGGAATTATCTCCACCAGCTCCTCTTGGTGAAGATGTATCAAGGCCTCTCTCACAGGCGTTCTGCTTACTTCCAGCTTATCTGCCAGCTCCTGCTCTGAAACTTGGACTCCCGGTATTAAACGTGCATTTATAATACTGTCTTTTAAAATATTATAAACATAATTTTTTATTGTTTCATTTGTAGTTTTAGTCTTTTTCCCTAACATTTTTCCCTCACTTATCGTGTACTTTATTGATATTCCACATTGCCTGTATTGAAAAATTAAACATACTGTATCACATTCTGGTATTTAACATTGATAATTTTTCCAGATACTAGTATAGCAGACTGGTTAAAATAATTATAAAACTATCTTTTTATATCCATACCTTCTTTTAAATATTTTTCCACTTCATTATGAGTAAATGTTCCTGCATCCCCTCTTATTGTATGCTTTAATATAGAACATGACAATGCGAATTTTATTATCTGTTCAGGATCTTCAAAGTGGTTTACCGCATAAATCAGTCCTGCGGCAAAGCTGTCCCCTCCGCCTACCCTGTCCAGAATGTCGAATTCCTCCCAGTCTGTTTCTATTGTCTTCCCGTTTATATATAAAAACCCTTTTAATGCGTTCCTGTTTGAAGATATACTTTTTCTTGCTGTCCTTGCTATTATTTTTATACCAAAATTTTTTTCCATTTCATGAAAAACTCTGTCCATATCCTCAGGAGACGGATTATTTCTGGAAAGTCCGTTTTTAATATCTGTCCCGTCATCTCCCGAAAGATTCAAAGGTTCTATTCCTATACACATATCTGCATATTCTGCCAGTTCTGACAATACATCTCTTGCTTTTTGAAAATCCCATAATTTTTCTCTGTAATTCAAATCCAGGCTTATCTTTAATCCGGCTTTTTTTGCTGCTTCCATTGCTTTTTTAGTGAGCTTTAAGGCATTCTCCGAGACTGCCGGAGTTATGCCGCTTATATGAAACCAAGTATAATCTTTGAAAATTTCTTCAAAATTAAAAATTTCCGGATCGGTGTTTGCTATGGCAGAATCTTTTCTGTCATATATTACTGTGGAATTTCTTTGTGAAAATCCGGTTTCCACAAAATAAAGCCCGAGCCTTCCTTCTGTTTTTACTATATGATCTGTCACTACATTATTACACTTTAAATATCTTATTACGGAATTTCCCAGATCATTATCGGGAAGAGCAGATATAAAAGCCGATTTCTCCACACCAAGATTCGCCATAGTAACAGAAACATTAGCTTCCGCACCTCCAAAATTCATATCAAATCTCTTTGAATGAAGAATTTTTTCATAATCTATTGTTGATAATCTACCCATTATTTCTCCTAAAGAAATAAATTTCAATTTTATCTCCCCTCTCTTGCTTCCTTTACCCTGTCTGTAAAAGCCTTTGCATTTTCTACTATTGCTGCTGTTCCTTTTTCTTTATATCCTTTTGTCAGATCCGAGCCAATTCCCACTGCTACAGCTCCCTTATTTATCCAGTCCTTTACATTATCAAGGCTTACTCCTCCTGTAGGCATTATATTTACCTGCGGAAGAGGCCCTTTTACTGCTTTTATAAAATCTGCACCAAATGCACTTCCCGGAAATAATTTTACGATATCCACCCCTGCCTCCATAGCTGTTATCATCTCTGTTATTGTTAGACAGCCGGCCATATAAGGTATGCAGTATCTGTTACAAAGCTTTGCAGTATTTTCATCAAATCCGGGACTTACTATATATGTTGCTCCTGATAATATGGCATTTCTGGCAGTTTCACTATCCAAAACAGTACCTGCCCCTATTTCTAATGTATTTCCAAATTCAGCTTTCAGAGTTTCTATTACTTTACCGGTACCAGGAACAGTGTAAGTTACTTCTATGGATCTGATTCCGCCTTCTATACAGGCTCTGGATATTTTTACTGCCTTTTCTCCGTTTTCAGCTCTTATTACTGCTACTACACCGGAATCCAGTATATTTTTTATTGTTTCATACTTTTTCATATTTTCCTCCTTACATATTTATACTAATATACTACCATACTAATTTAAAAATGCAATAGTCATTATAAAAAAATATTGCTTTTTTTACATAAAAATTTGATACTTCTATTAATTAAAGATACCGATTCAGAAAAAATCAAAAATTTTACCGTTTATTTTATTTATATAATGAACGTGGAAAAGCAACATTTGTCAACAAACCCCTCTCAAAAAAAAGGACTACATCAAATAATGTAATCCTGTTTTATTTATTTAACTATTTTTTTCTTATGTTATAGAAAGTGTTAATTCCTTCATAGACAGCCTCTTCAGCCAAGTCATCTTCAATTCTTAATAACTGGTTGTATTTAGCCATTCTGTCTGTTCTTGAAGCAGAACCGGTTTTGATCTGACCTGCATTTGTAGCTACTGCTATATCAGCTATAGTATCATCTTCAGTTTCTCCTGATCTGTGAGAGATAACAGCTGTATATCCTGCTTTTTTAGCCATTTCTATAGCATCAAGAGTTTCTGTCAATGTTCCTATTTGGTTAACTTTGATAAGGATAGAGTTAGCTATTCCTTCTCTGATTCCTCTTGATAATCTTTCAGTATTAGTTACGAACAAATCATCTCCTACTAATTGTACGGTTTTCCCTAATTTTTCAGTAAGTTTTTTAAATCCGTCCCAGTCATCTTCTGCTAAACCGTCTTCTATTGAAATAATAGGATATTTAGCAACAAGACCTGCATACCATTCTACCATTTCTTCAGATGTTCTTTCTACTCCGCCTTCTCTTGTGAAGTGGTAAGTATACTTATCCCCGTCTTTTTTAGCGAATTCACTTGAAGCTGCGTCCAGTGCGAATGTGATTTCTTCACCTAACTTATATCCTGCTCTTTCTACTGCCTGAGAAATAATATCAAGTGCTCCTTCTGTTCCGTTGATTTTAGCAGGTGCATATCCGCCTTCGTTACCGACATTTGTAGAATCTCCGTTTTCTTTAAGGATTTTTCCTAAGTGATGGAAAATTTCAGCACCCATTCTTAATCCTTCTTTGTATGTTTTTGCTCCTACCGGCTGAACCATGAATTCCTGTACATCTACAGCCGAATCAGCATGTGATCCTCCATTTAGAATGTTCATCATCGGTACTGGTAATTCTTTAGAATTTACCCCGCCTAAATATCTGTATAACGGTAATCCCAATTGATTCGCAGCTGCTTTAGCCACTGCCAAAGATACACCTAAAATAGCATTTGCTCCTAATTTTCCTTTATTTGGTGTCCCGTCTAATTCTATCATAGCTTTATCCACCGCTACCTGATCTAAAGCATCCATTCCCATTAAATGATCTGCTATAACTGTATTTACATTTTCTACAGCTTTCAGAACTCCTTGTCCAAGGTATCTGCTTGTATCCTTATCTCTTAATTCCACAGCCTCATGTTCACCTGTAGATGCTCCAGATGGTACAGAAGCTCTTCCCATCGCACCTCCTGACAGATAAACTTCCACTTCTACAGTAGGGTTTCCTCTTGAATCCAGTATCTCCCTAGCGTGGATATCTTCAATAATAGTCATTATACTACCTCCATAAATTTTATTTACATAATAATATTACCATATTATACTCTATTTTTCAAAGACTTTTTTGTACAGAAAACTTATTTAATATATCGTCATTTCTAATCAAAAACAATCATGTCATTAATTTTTTTTATTTTCACTGCATTGTATTATTTAATATATTTTCTTTTTTAAAATACCTGCTTTCCCGTTAGTGGAAAAGCAGGCTCTTTTTATAATAATTTATCAAGCTCTTGTGTTGCGTATTTCAATGCCTCTTCATTTCTGATCTGACCTTTTATCTCTTCAAAAGTACGCTTTTTATATGGAACTTCAACAGTTTTTACCATTAGGAAATACCCGCCGTTTACTTCATAAGTCAAAACTTCATCCGTTTTTGAAGCAAATAATTTTTTATTGGCTTCTTCTACGAATCCTATTCCCGGTACTGCAGAATTTTCATATATTTTCTTAAATACTTCTTTTACTTCATATTTATATTTGTCCTGATCTATTACATCTGTCCATGTTACTTTTTTTTCCACCAGCTCTTTTTTCAGTGTATCAAGCCTGTCTGCCAGCTCTTTTCTTGAAGCTTCCGAAGGCTTTGGAAGTAACAGTATATGACTTACTTTCTTTTTATCAGTATTAGCTGAGTCTACATCCTCTACATAGATAATGTGCGATCCGAATTCTGTCTGAACGGGACCTATTATTTGTCCTTTTTGTGCAGATTTTACTGCTTCAAGGAATTCCGGCACGAAATTGGTATTGGAATCTATCCATCCCAATTCTCCGCCCTGATCTTTACTTCCGGGATCTTCACTTACTTTCTTAGCTGTTTTGGCAAAATTTTCCGGAGTAAGCGTTTTTTTCAGATCCTCTGCGCTCTTCTTTGTGTTTTCTTTATCTGCTTCTGTAGGATTGAAGAAATCCCCTACCACGTATCCGCCTACACTGTGTCTTATATCATATTTTCCCTGATCTGCATCGTATATTTTCTTTAAGTCTGCATCAGACGGGTTATATGAATCCACAAGATATACAAAATATCTCTTTCCAAGATCTCTCAGTTCATCTACACCCACAAAATCCGGTGATGCCTTAAGTCCCTTTTCCTTAGCTGCCTTACCTACCGCAACAAGATTATCAAGATCTTTCTGTATACTTTCACGGACTTTTGCAATAAGGTCTTCACTGTATTCTGTTCCGGCAGAAACCACCATCATAAGAATTCTTGTATCCATCAGTCCTTCTTTGAATGAATATCCTTCTTTTTCTGCGGCCGGTCTTACCGTTTCTTCATACAGCTTCTTTATTTCATCATCTTTAAAGACTATTTTTGCTTTTTCTCTCTGTTTCTCTATTAATGAATTTCTTATAAGATCAGAATATTCTTTTCCCACATAATCCTCTATTGCCGGTTTTGCCTGTTCAAAAGTCTGATCCTGAAAATCAGTATATCTATACATTTCATAATATTTTTTCAAATCTTCTTCGGAAAGCTTATGTGCTTTTTGCTGTGTTTCAACAACTCTTGTTACTTCGATACTTTCCTTTATCATTCTTTTTAATTCTTTTTCATTGGCAATTCCCATTGACTGCAGATAATTAAGAAAACTCTCCCCTTTGGCAACTCCTGCTTTTATCTCATTTATTTTATCATTAATCTCTTTATCGCTTGCTTTTATTTTCAAATCTTCAGCACTGCTTACCAATAAAGCATTTGATACTAATTCCCCCAAAATGACCTTTTTAATAATATCATCAGGTACTTCGCTGTTATCTTCTATTCCTTGCTGCGTTTTCATTGATTTTATCTGCATTATTTTATTCTTTACTCCGGCTACACCACGTTCCAGATCCAGTCTATATATTTTATGCCCGTTCACTTCTGCAATGATTTCATTATTTTGCCGGATATTTTTTCCTGCTCTTATGCTTTCACCTATTTTCAAGAAAATGGGTACAAGCATAGCTGCAATGAATAAAACAGACAGTGGTACCATCAGCTTTTTAAATTTTCTAAGTGCCATTTTTCCTCCTATTTTTGATTAACTTCTTACAATTATATCAATTTATTGACTTTCTTTCAAGAAAAAAAGCCACGATTTCTCGCGGCTCTTATTTTATTTAATCTAAAGCTTCAAATTGGTCTTTCCCTACAGCACATAAAGGACATACCCAATCCTCGGGTAAATCTTCAAATGATGTCCCCGGAGCTATACCGCTGTCAGGATCTCCGATTTCAGGATCATAAACATATCCGCATACTAGACAAACCCATTTTTTCATATTCTCATTTCCTCCTGTATTTTATTTATTTAAACTCTTGTTCCCAATTCTTTGTCAAGAAGATACATTGATACAGTATTTGAAATACCTAATAATTTTATCTTATTGATTATTTCAGTTACATTTTCTTCTTCTTCTGTCTGCTCTGTTACGAACCACTGCAGGAATATTTCCGTAGCATAATCATTTTCTTTTCTTGCTAATGCATAGATTTTATCTATAGATTTTGTCACTGCCTGTTCATGTCCGAGTGAATCCTTAAATACTTCCTCCGCATTTTTCCAAGAAGACTTAGGAGTATCTATGGCTGTGAGTATAACAGTTCCTCCCTTTGAAAAAATATAATCATATATTTTTCTGGCGTGTTCCTTTTCTTCTGCTGCCTGAAGATCCATCCATTTTGCGAATCCTTTGAAGTTTGCTCCTTCAAAATATGCTGCCATCGACTGATATATATATGCTGACTGTAACTCCATGTTCAGCTGTTCATTCAAAGCTTTTTCCAATTTTTTATTTAACATTTTGATCACCCTCTATTTCATTTTTTATTACACTCTTCACAAATTCCACGTAAATAAAAGTGTGTCTCGGTTATTTCTATATTTCCAAGATTTTTTAACTCAAGTTTTGATAAATCTATATCAAAATCTTCTATCTTTCCGCACACTTTACACTTAAAATGTCCGTGCGACTCCACCACAGCATCATATCTGGCTTCATGGTCTTCTATTATTATAACATTGGCTACTTCATTGTCTACAAATAAATTCAATGTATTATATACTGTTGTTTTCGATAATGTAGGTATCTGACTCATCAGGTCTTTATAAATCACATCTACAGTAGGATGTGTATAAGTACCTAACAGATATTCGTATATTTTGATTCTTTGTAATGAAGGTTTTATTCCATGGGCTTTTAAATGCTCTGCAATATTTTCTACATGCATTTATCTCACCTCCTTGTTTTTTTACATAAGCGTAGATTCCCTTGCAAAATCCGTTATATTTTATTATGTATTTAAGGTAATATCTTTTGAATTCATTACAATTTTATAATACAAAAGCGAGAATGTCAACTATTTTTAATACTTTCACTTTCAAAGTAATGTATTTTTCTGGATCAACCATACTTTTGCCGTTAATTATTTTTTTCAAATTTATTTTCATAACAG
>JAITVW010000236.1 GCA_031285605.1 Fusobacteriales bacterium
TCCACAGCAGTTTTTGGCAATGATACCATATGTACTGACACTGCTGGCCCTGGTAGGATTTGTAGGAAAGGCAAAGGCTCCGGCTTCTTCAGGACAGCCTTATGAAAAACAGTAATTTAATATAGAATAATTTTTGTGAAAGAGGTGATATTTTTGAGAGCTGTAGACATTATAGAGAAGAAAAAAGACAAAAAAGAAATTACAAATGAAGAGATTAATTTTCTGTTATCTAATTATCTGAAAGAAGAAATACCTGATTATCAGATGGCGGCATTTTTAATGGCAGTATACTTTAACGGTATGACTGATGCGGAACTTTTGGAATTTACAAAAGAGATGAGAGATTCGGGAGATGTGATTGATTTTGAAGGCTTGAAGAGATTTCATGTGGATAAACACAGTACAGGCGGTGTAGGAGATAAGGTAACTATTGCGCTTGAGCCGATAATGTCAGCACTGGGAATGGGCAGTACGAAGCTTTCGGGAAAAGGTCTCGGACATACCGGAGGAACTATTGATAAATTTGAAGCTATAAAAGGCTTTAAATTTTCAGATACCAAAGAAGAAGTAATAGAAATAGCCAATAAAACCGGGATAGGACTTATGGGTTACAGCGATAAAATAGTACCTCTTGATAAAAAATTATATTCATTAAGAGATGTTACGGCTACAGTGGCAAGCATTCCTCTTATAGCAAGCAGTATAATGAGTAAAAAGCTGGCAATTCATTCCGATGCAATTATTCTGGATGTAAAAACGGGTAACGGTGCTTTTATGAAGAGGCTTCCCGATGCCAGAGAACTTGCCGAGACAATGCTGAAAATAGGAAAATGGTTTGGCAGAAAAATTGTAGCAGTAATAAGTAATATGGATCAGCCGTTAGGATGTGCCGTAGGAAATGCCAATGAAGTAATAGAGGCAATTGAAACACTGAAAGGAAACGGACCGGAAGATTTTACCGATTTGGTTTATAATATAGCTGCACTTGCATTAAAACTGAAAGGTGATGTTAGTACACTTGAAGAAGGAATAGAAAAGGTAAAAGAGGTAGTGGACAATAGAAGTGCCCTTGAAAAATTTGCATTGTTTATTAAGGAAAGCGGCGGAGACCCGGAAATAGTGAATGATTACTCACTGCTTCCCGGATATGCAGGAACTCTTGAGGTAAAATCAGAAGAGGAAGGGTATGTCAGTCAGATTTTAGCAGAAGAAGTAGGGAAAGCAGCAATGATAATAGGTGCAGGGAGAGCGACAAAGGAAGACGAGATAGATCATAGTGTCGGTGTGCTTGTATTGAAAAAAACAGGAGATTTTGTTAAAAAGGGCGACGTTATAGCCCAAATTTGTTATAATGAGAGTAAGGATGTGGAAAAATCAGCAAAAATGATTTTGGATGCTTATAAATTCAGCAAAGAAAAGGTAGAAAAACCAAAAATTATTTTTGAGATTTTGGAAGCATAATAAATAGAAATTCTATGTTTTTTTGACATAAGAAATCAGAATTATGCATCCTGTAAAAAATGTATGAAACCAAAAATATTTTAGGAGGAAAAAATGAAAATAAATCAGTATATTGATCATACTTTATTAAAAGCAACAGCTACTAAGGCTGAAATTAAAGTGATCTGTGATGAGGCAAAAAAATATAATTTTTACGCAGTATGTGTAAATGGTTCTTATGTGCCTTATGTGAAAGAGGAGCTTAAAGATTCAGGAGTAAATATAGCAGCTGTTATAGGATTTCCGTTAGGAGCAATGTCTACTAAGGCAAAGGTCTTTGAAGCAGAACAGGCTGTAAAAGACGGTGCTTCTGAAATAGATATGGTTATTCAGATAGGAAAGCTGATAGATGGTGACTATGAATATGTGGAAAATGACATAAGAGAAATAAAAAAAGCTATCGGAGACAATGTTTTAAAGGTAATAATAGAAACCTGCTACCTTACTGACGATCAAAAGAAGAAAGCTTGTGAGCTTGCACTGAATGCAAAGGCTGATTATGTAAAGACTTCTACTGGTTTTGGAACAGGCGGGGCAACTTTTGAAGATGTTAAGCTGATGAAAGATGTAGTAAAAGATAATGCAAAAGTAAAAGCCAGCGGAGGAGTAAAGGATTATGAAACTGCTGAAAAATACGTGGAACTTGGTGCTTCAAGACTCGGGACAAGCTCAGGCGTAAAAATAATCGAAGGTGAAAAAGCAGGAGAAAATGACTATTAATCTTTTTTAACATCTTTTGAAAAATCAGGATGAAAACAGTAATTTTACAATATACCTGAATTTTATACAGAGGTAACATACATCAGCAAGCAAGGAGGTAAAAAAATGAGCAGAATAAACAGAGTGACACTAATAGTACTGGACAGCGTGGGAGCAGGAGAATTACCCGATGCAAAAGATTTTGGAGATGAGGGGTCTAATACGCTGGGGAATCTTTCAAAGGCAACAGGAGGGCTTAGTCTTCCAAATATGCAGAAAATAGGACTCGGAAATATTACTGATATAACCGGGGCAGTACCGAATAATAATCCGGACGGAGCTTATGGAAAAGCAAAAGAGGTTTCTATAGGGAAAGATACTACTACAGGTCACTGGGAAATGTCAGGAGTAATTCTGGAAAAACCATTCCCTAATTATATGAAAGGTTTTTCAGAGGAAATAATAAAAGAGTTTGCGGAAAAGACAGGAAGGGGAGTACTTTGGAACAAAGCCGCTTCCGGAACTGTGGTAATAGAAGACTGTGGCGAGGAACAGATGAAAACCGGGAAGTGGATAGTTTATTCATCAGCAGACCCTGTTTTTCAGATAGCTGCAAATGAAGAAATAATACCTTTGGAAGAATTATATAAAGCCTGTGAAACTGCACTGGAAATATGTAATGCAAAATCACCGGTTTCAAGAGTAATAGCAAGACCGTTTGTTGGAAAGAAAAAAGGTGAATTCAAAAGAACATCAAACAGACATGATTTCTCAATACAGCCGCCGGGTGTAACAATATTGGATAAATTAAGCGAAGCCGGAAAAGATGTAATAGGAATAGGAAAAATCTATGATATTTTTGCAGGAAGAGGAATTACTGATACAAGAAAGACAAATAAAGATGATCTTGACGGAATAAAGAAAACATTAGATGCACTGAAGGAAGATACTAACGGACTGATATTTACGAATCTTGTGGACTTCGATATGCTTTACGGACACAGAAGAGATACCGAAGGATATAAAAATGCCCTTGAGCTGTTTGATAAATGGCTGCCGGAAATAGAAAAAAATCTTCGTGATGATGAAATACTTATAATAACAGCTGATCACGGAAATGATCCTACTTACAAGGGAACAGATCATACAAGAGAGTATATACCGGTATTGGTTTACGGAAAACATGTAAAAAAAGGTGCAGATATAGGAATAAGAGAAAGCTTTACAGATATAGCTTCTACAATAGAAGAGCTTTTACTTGGCAATAAGACAGAAGGAAGCTTTGCTGATATTATTTTAGACTAATAAAATATTTAATATAGGAAACGGAGTGGTTAAATGAAAAGAATGATGATTTTTTTATCGATGATGTTATCAGTAGTTTTATTGGGAAAAGAGGTCAATATTACCATACTTGGTACATCAGACGTACACGGAAGAATGGTGCCTTGGAATTATTCCACAGATAAAGCGGATTTTTCAGGATCATACAGTCAGATTTCCGAAGTAATAAAAGATTACAGACAAAATAATAAAAATGTTATTGTGGTAGATATAGGGGATATAATTCAGGACAATTATATAGAAAAGTTTATTAATGAGCCTTGGCATCCGGCAATGACAGCACTGAACGAAATGAAATATGATATAATCAT
>JAITVW010000256.1 GCA_031285605.1 Fusobacteriales bacterium
CGAAAATTGCGGTTTCGGTACTGAAAAATCCTGTGGAATTCTGTATGATGGGTGAGCCTGAACAAAAAGTAAATGCTTCTGTAATAATAATGATAGCAATTAATAATCCTGATCTGCAGATAGATTTTCTTCAGAGACTGGTAACCCTTATTGAAAATCATGAATTATTACTTAATGTAAAGAATGCTGCTTCTATAGATGAAGTTTATGAATTACTGAGTTTTTTAAATGAAATAAAATAAAAGGAGTGAAAATCATGGCTAAAATTAACGTTTTATCAGTATGTGGTTCCGGTACTGTAACATCTTCAATGCTTTCGGCAAAAATAAAAGAGCATTTGGGAAAATACGGTTTTGACGTAAATGCTACGGAAGTGAATCCCGGAGGGATAGAAACAGCTCTTGGTTCGGGAAGTTTTGATTTTATTGCTTACACATGTCCGATTAAAGATGTTTACGGGGTTCCGATAGTAAGTGCGATGGGATTTCTTACAGGTTTCGGCGAAGAGGAGTTTGTCGAAGAAGTATTGACAATTTTGAATTCTAAAGGATAGGGAGGATTTTTATGTTTTTTCAGACTTTGAAAAGTATTTTTGACACCTTTGGACCTGCAATATTTGTTCCGGCTGTTTTATTTATAATAGCACTGATAATGAAAGTAAATGTAAAAAAAGCATTTAACTCCGCATTGCTTGCAGGTGTGGGTCTTACAGGATTTAATATGCTTATAGGGGCTTATATTCCTGTTATAGTACCCACGGTACAGAAAATGGTAGATATAACAGGAATTAATCTTCCGGTTATAGATACAGGATGGCAGGCTTCGGCAATAGTAGGATATTCTACCAAGATAGGAATGATCTTTGTGGGACTTGGGCTTTTATTTCAAGCGGTACTGTTTCTTTTGAAATGGACAAATATATTCATGCCCGGAGATATCTGGAATAATTATTCATATATGCTGTGGGGATCAATGCTTTACTTTGTAACAGGAAACTTGTGGCTGTCACTCGGGTGTATGCTTGTAATGAATCTTTATACATTATTGTTTGCCGAGGTAGTTCAGAAAAGATGGTCAAAATATTACGGATACCCGAATTGTACAATAACGGCGCCGCACCATATAGAGTCAGTGCCTTATGCAATAGCTATGGACTGGGTATTAAATAAACTCGGAGCGAATAAAATAAAGCTTGATCCGGAAAATTTGAAAAAAAGGCTTGGACTGCTTGGAGAACCTATGTTTTTAGGGCTGATTCTGGGACTTTTTCTCGGGATTCTCGGAAATCTGAAAGACTTGGGACAGCTGGCTTCATGGGGAGAGATAGCAACAGTGGGAATAAGTACGGCAGCAGTCTTGGCTATTTTTCCGAAAGTAGCAGGAATATTTGCGTCGGCATTCCAGATTTTGACTGACGCATCAAGGGGAACAGCTAAAGCCGGCGGGAAATCAAGAGAATGGTACCTTGCCATAAATGATGCGGCGGGATACGGAGAGCCTGCCACATTAATTACAGGAATAATGTTAATACCTATAATACTTGCAGCATCATTTCTGCTTCCCGGAAATAAAACTCTGCCTATGGTGGATTTAATAGCTCTTCCTTATATGGTGGAACTGATAATATGCGTAGGAAACGGAAATATTTTTAAGAGTGTCATATCCGGGGGAATATGGTATGCAATAGCTCTGTATACTTGCTCGGCAGTAGCTCCGATATTTACAGAAGTAGCTTTGAGCACAGGAGTAAGCATACCTGCGGGAGCTGCATTAATAACAAGTTTTGCGGTAATAGGGCATCCGGTAATGGGAATTTTATTTTTTGCCTTTCTATCAGGCAATTTCTTAATAATAGGCGGAGTTATATTACTCTACTTTGTACTTTATTTTATTTTTCAGAAAAACAGAGAGAGAGTGCACGATTATCTGGAAAGAACTGCTGAAAAAGAAAGCGGCGAAGTTATTTTGGAATAAACGACAACAATTTTATAATACAAAAAATTAAGGAGGAGAGATGAAAATTGTAGTAGTGGGAGATACTCTCGTAAGTTCTGATTATATGGAAAAGCAGGCAGAAAGATTATTTCCCGGGTATGATAAAAAGATAGTGAAATTCGACTGGGAAATGAAAACAAGAGAAGAATTTCAGGAGGTAATACTGGATCTTGAGAAGAACGGCCCGGAAGCGAGGAAGCTTTCAGAGGAAATAACAGATGAGCTGGCAGATGCGGATATCTTAATGGTTCATTTTGCTCCTGTGTCAAAGGCGACACTGGACAAAGCGGGAAATCTTAAATTTATAGGAACATGCAGGGGAGGAGTAGAGCATATAGACATAGAAGCTGCTACCGAAAAAAATATACCCGTGCTTCATGTGATAAGAAATGCTGAGCCTGTGGCGGAATTTACACTGGGACTTATGTACAGCGAATGCAGAAATATAACAAGAAGTCATGTATCTATAACAAAAGGGGGATGGAGAAAGTCATTTCCAAACAGCAGATATGTTACTACACTTTCAGAGCTTCAGGTTGGTCTGCTCGGCATGGGTTATATAGGAAAGATAGTAGCGGGAAAACTCTTGAAGCTCGGAATAAAAGTAAAAGCTCATGATCCGTACATAAATAAGGAGGATTTGGAAAAAGACGGGCTTGAAGATATAGAGCTTGTATCACTGGAAGATTTATTCAGAAACTCGGATATTATTTCGCTTCATATAAGACTTACAGATGAAACAAGAAATTTTGTTAATATGAAGTTATTATCGCTCATGAAGGAAAGTGCATATCTGATAAATACAGCAAGAGCGGGAATACTTGATGAAAAAGCACTTGTAGAGGTTCTGGGTAAAAAGAAAATAGCCGGAGCTGCAATAGATGTATTCTGGGAAGAGCCGATTCCCGAGAATCATCCTGTATTGAAGCTGGATAATGTTACCCTGACTACACATATAGCCGGAGATACTGTAGATGCAATACCGAAGGCACCCAAGCTTCTTGTGAATGAAATGAATGAATTTTTTAATAACGGAAAACTGGATATGATAATAAATCGAAAAACAGCAGAAAATTTTAAATTATAGGAGGAGAATATAAATATGATTTTACAAAAAGAAAGAGAACTTATAGTGGAATATGGGAAAAAACTGATAACACATGGTCTGACTAAAGGAACAGGGGGGAATATAAGTATCTATAATAAAGAAGAGGGTCTGATGGCAATAAGTCCCGGCGGAATAGATTATTTTGAGACAAAGCCGGAAAATGTGGCAGTGCTTGATTTATACGGAAAACAGGTGGACGGGGATAAAAAGCCTTCAAGCGAGTATTTTATGCACAGAGCATTTTACAGAGACAGGAATGATGTGGGAGCAGTGGTACATGCACATTCGACATATTCGGGAGTACTGGCAACACTGCACTGGGAAATAGAGCCTGTTCATTATCTGATAGGGTACGCCGGGAAAAACGTAAGATGTGCGCCTTATGAACTATTTGGGACAGAGGAGCTTGCGCAGGCGGCGCTTAAAGCAATGGAAGACAGAAACGCATGTCTTCTTGCCAATCACGGTCTGCTTGCAATAGGCGGAACGGTGGAGTATGCTTTTGATACAGCGGAAGAAACAGAGTTTGTGGCAGAATTATACTATAAAGCAAAATGTGTAGGAGAACCGATTCCTTTGAAATCAGAGGAAATGGACGAGTTTCTTGAGAAGTTCAAACCTTACGGGAAAAAGTTATAAATTTTAGACTTTTATAAAATATATGAGTCAGTATCAAAATCATTTTTTTGCTGCTGACTCTTTTATAATAAAAAAATCTATTTTAAATTAATAAAAAAATTTATACAGTTAAAATTTATTTTGTAAAATAATATCTTGGAATAAAATTCAATATGACACCAAAAAATACTAAAAATTATGATATAATTAATAAAAAAGTACTTTCGGAAGATAAAGAAATGTAAGAGGTTTATATTAAGACCGGAACTTTTTACAGCAAAATCTTTTCAGTTAATTTTCAGGTGTATGAAATCTTTTCAAAGAATTATAAATATGGTATAATATTCAAAAAATGTGGAGGTAATTTTTGTGGCAGGACATAGTAAATGGGCTAATATAAAACATAGAAAAGGGAGACAGGATGCCCAGAGAGCCAAGGTTTTTACAAGAATCGGGAAAGAATTAACTATAGCCGCTAAACTCGGAGGAGGAGACATAGGATTTAATCCAAGACTGAGACTGGCAGTAGATAAGGCAAAAGCGGCAAATATGCCTAAAGATAATATGGAAAGAGCAATAAAAAAAGGAACAGGCGAACTCGAAGGCGTAGATTATCAGGAAATCAGATATGAAGGATACGGACCGGGAGGAGTGGCTTTTTTAGTAGATGTAGTTACAGATAATAAAAACAGATCTGCATCAACAGTAAGAATGAATTTCTCCAGAAATGATGGAAATTTAGGGGAAACAGGCTCAGTATCTTTTTTATTCGACAGAAAAGGTATTTTTGAATTTAAAAAAGGCGGAACAGATGAAGATATATTAATGGAAACTGCATTGGATGCCGGAGCTGAAGACGTAGTGGAAAAATCGGACACATTGCTGGTAATAACGGATACCAATGATTTTGATACAGTAAAGGAAGCATTTGACACCAATAAATTGAGTTATGCAGCGGGTGAAGTAACTATGTATCCCGCTACTGAAATAGAGATTACTGATCTTGAAACAGCTAAAAAATTGATGAAGCTGTATGACGATTTGGAAGAAAATGAAGATGTACAGGAGATATACAGTAATTTTGATATAGCAGACGAGATTATGGCAGAATTGGATGCTTAAAAAATAATAAAAGGGCAATAAAAAGGAGGAGAAATGAAAAAAGTAATCATGGGATTATTTTTTTTAGCTTTTTTGGTTTCATTTTCGGATTCGGGATTTGAACCGGGTGAACCAAAATACAGAGTTAAATTAATGTATGGAAATGGTTATAAGTCAACACTTCAAAATCTGGTCTTAGACCGGGATTATAACAGGGATCCGGCCGGAACATCACTGGTAGGTTTATCGGGAGAAAAGTATCTGCGGGCTGATATATGGAACGGGGCATTGGATATCAGCGCTCAGGTCGGACTGATATATCATCTGGAGAATAATTATCAGGATGATTTTTTTCAGTATAATGCAGGAGTAAAGTTTACATGGAAGAAGTTTCCATGGTCAAAATATGTGAGAACTAAGGTATATGTGCTGGAAGGATTATCTTACGCCAATCAGATACCTTATCTGGAAAAGGAAAATTTGGATTTTGAGGACAAGTCTCATTCAAATTTCCTGAATTATCTGGAATTCGGAATAGCAGTAAATTTGAGAGATATCACAAGAATAGAACCGCTTGATGATTTTTACGGCGGTGTGGGAATATCACACAGATCGGGTATTTTTGGTCTGATAAACGGGGTACACGGCGGCTCTAATTATGTGACATTTTATCTGGAAAAGGAATTCAAATGAAATATAAACTCTCTAATGACAGAAAGGTTTTTAGAGAGTTTTTAAAATAATAAATTAAGGAGAAAATAATGACATATAATTTATTGTTTAAAAATTTAGACGAATTAAAAATAAAAGGACTGGGAAAAACTAATGTTTCTAAATTGAATAAATTAAATGTTCGTACATTATACGATCTTCTTTATTTTTTTCCGAGAGCCTATGAAGACAGAAGCAACAGTAAGAATGTAAGTGAGGTTTTGCCTGATGAATTTGTAGTTTTGAAAGGAAAAATATTAAAAGCCTCAAATAACTATATAAAAGGCGGAAGATATATGTACCGTGCCTGGCTTGGTGATGATACAGGGGTAATAGAGCTTACATGGTTTAATAACAGATTTGTGCAAAAAAACATAAAAATCGGCGATGAAATGATTGTTTACGGAAAAGTAAAAAAGGGAATGAGAATGCAGATGGTTAATCCTGAGTACAAAAATGTAAGTTTTGCTTCATTGCTTCCCGGAAATCAGATTCTGCCTATATATTCATCTACCTCATCTTTAAAACAAGGGGATTTGAGAAAGATAATACATGAGGCTATACTGAATTTTGGTTATTTACTTGAAGAAAATCTGCCTGATGAGCTGATAAAAAAAGAGAATCTTCTGCTGCGAAAGGATGCTGTAATTAATATTCATTTTCCGGAAAACGAACAGCTGAAACAAAAAGCACTGCGAAGATTTATGCTGGAAGAAATTTTTCTGCTGGAAACGGGTATACTTCAAAGCCGTTTTGAAGTGGATAAGGCTAATAAGGGATTATATAAAATAGAAAATAATAAAGAGCTGGTAAAACAGTTTATAAAGGAACTTTCTTATGAGCTGACAAGGGCGCAAAAAAAAGTAATTAAAGAAATTTATAATGAACTGGTAAAAGGGAAGATATTAAACAGACTGATACAGGGTGATGTAGGTTCTGGAAAAACCATAGTATCATTGATTATGCTTTTATACATGGTAGAAAATAATTATCAGGGAGCGATAATGGCTCCTACTGAAATACTGGCTACACAGCATTATCTTGGAATAGTGGATGAATTCAACAATCTTAATGTCCGTGTGGAGCTGCTCACAGGAAGTGTTAAAGGCAAAAAAAGAGAAAAACTTTTGAAAGAAATAGAAGCAGGTCTTGTGGATATAGTAATAGGAACGCATGCACTTATAGAAAATGATATAGTATTCCACAGTCTGGGACTGATAATAATAGATGAACAGCACAGATTCGGGGTAGTACAGAGAAAGCTGCTGAGAGATAAGGGCGAGCTTGCCAATCTTATAGTTATGAGTGCCACTCCTATACCGCGTTCTCTTGCGCTTACTGTATACGGAGATCTGGATGTTTCTGTTATTGACGAGCTTCCTACAGGAAGGAAACAGATAAAGACAAAATGGATAAAGAATCAGGAAGAAAAAAACAAAATGTATGACTTCATAAAGGAGAAAATCAGGGAAGGAAGACAGGTTTATGTTGTTTCACCTTTGATAGAAGAAAGTGAGACTCTTAACGTAAAGTCTGCAGAAAGTACATTTGAAGAGTATTCGGAAATTTTTAAGGGTATGGAAATAGCCTTGATTCACGGAAGGATGAAAAATAAAGATAAACAGGAAGTAATGGAGAAATTCAGAAAAGGAAGTCTGAATATACTGGTGTCCACTACTGTAATAGAAGTAGGGGTAAATGTGCCTAATGCCTCAATAATGGTAATAAGGGATGCACAGAGATTCGGTCTTTCATCTCTGCACCAGCTCAGAGGACGTGTAGGAAGAGGAGAATACAGGTCTTACTGTTTTCTGGAATCGGAAACTAATAATGAGATATCGGAAAAACGTCTGGAAATAATGGAAAATACCATAGACGGCTTCAAAATAGCAGAGGAAGATCTGAAGCTGAGAAACTCGGGAGAGATATTCGGTACAAAGCAAAGCGGTGTATCGGATCTTCTGCTTACAGATATTATAAAAAATATAAAAGAGATAAAATATATAAGAGATTTTGTTCTAAAGTATCTTGAAGAAAATAACGGATATGTGGAAAATGAATATTTGAAAAGTGATATATACAGAAAATTTCATGAAGGTGAAAGCCTGATAAAGTAAAAATTTTATATAAGAGTATGTTTATTAAAGTAAGTATCAAACAAGAACATGATATTTTACAGAATGGAGAAATATGAAAAAGTATTCGGCTGATTTAGGGCTGTTATTGGTAGGGTTTATTTGGGGGACAGGATTTATAGCAACTAAAATAGGTTTAGACGGCGGAATTACACCGTATTATATGATGTTTCTGCGGGCAGCTTTTGCATCAATATTTATAAGCGTGATTTTTTTCAGAGAACTGCGTAATATAACAAAAAGAGAGCTTTTGGCGGGAGTTCTGCTGGGAGTTTTTTTATATCTCGGCTTCTCGTTTCAGACTGTGGGTCTGGTGTATACAACAGCATCTAAAAATGCTTTTCTTACAGCAATAAATGTGGTTTTGGTGCCATATTTATACTGGATGTTTTATAAAAAAAGACCTGATATATTTGCGGTTTTATCAGCTGTACTGTGTTTATACGGAATCGGTCTGCTCAGTCTGACAGGAACAGATTTTTCTCTCAATAAGGGTGATATACTTACAATGATTTGTGCTGTATTTTTTGCCTGTCATATAACATTTACAGGGATACTGTCAAAAAAAGTAAATGCAATAAGACTAAATCTGGTTCAAATGTATACTATGACTGTATTTTCATTTATTACATGTGTATTTAACGGAAGTATGACATTAAATATAACACAGACACAGTTTTTGGCAGTATTATATCTTGGGATTTTTTCCACAGGAATCTGCTTTCTGCTTCAGACTACCTGTCAGCAGTATACAACACCGGCAAGAGCTTCAATATTATTATGCACCGAATCATTATTTGCACCTGTTTTGTCATTTCTGATACTGCATGAAGTATTGACTCCGAAAGCAATAGTGGGAGCAGCACTTATTCTGATTTCTGTTGTAGTTTCAGAGACAAAGCTTGGATTTGGAGTGAAGAAGTCAGGGAAATTAAAGTGATAGATGTTCGGAATTATGGAGTAAAAGTATGACATATGACAGTGGCATATTATTGGAGATAAGAAAAAATATCTCCGTTTTTTTATGTAAAAAAATTAATATAATAAAATTACAGTATATTAAAAGTATTTTTCACTATATAAAAAAATAATTCGTAAAAAAAATTTGACTTTAAAAAAAAACGAGGTATATTATAATATAAAAATTGAAACGTTTTAAAAAAACAAGAAAGAAAAAGAATAAAAATCTTTTATATAAAGGTTTTGTTTAAAAAATAACAAGAAAATATTCTCTTTTTATTTTTTTAAAAAAATTGAAACGTTTCAAAAAAGGAGAAATCATGGGAAAATCTACTATTAAGGAAGTTGCTAAAATGGCTGGAGTCTCTATAGGAACAGTATCGAGATACATTAATGGATTTTCTGTAAAAGAAAAGAATAAAAAACATATAGAGGAGGCGATAAAAAAATTAAATTTCGAGACAAACTATCTTGCACAGGGACTGCGAAGTAAGAAGACTAATTCTATAGGAGTTCTTGTACCGGATATAGGTGATATTTTCGTAACTCAGGTAATAGAAGGAATAGAAACAGTGCTGAATGAACAAAATTTCAGCACAATAATATGCAGTTCACAGAATCAATGGAATATAGAGAGCGAAAAATTAGACTTTTTAAGGAAGAAAAAGGTAGACGGAATTATTTTGATGCCTACCTCAAGTATATATAAACACATAAAAGAATTTGAAAAGAACAACATCCCGCTTGTTCTCATAGACAGGATATTTGACAGAGTGTCGTTAAATGCAGTAGTCTGTGACAATGTTACGGGGAGTTATGAAGGAGTTTCAGAAATTATAAAAAGGGGACATACTAAAATAGGTATAATAAACGGTCCTAAAACAGTTTACACTGCTAAAAACAGATTTGAAGGCTATAAAATGGCACTTAAAGAAGAGAGTATTAAGCTGGATAATGATTATGTCAAATATACAGATTATACGGAAATAGAAGGATACAGGGCAATTAAGGAATTGATGGGAATGAAAGAAAAGCCGACAGCCGTATTTGCTACGAACTATAAGACAACTCTCGGCTGTCTGAGGTATATATATGACGAGGGTCTGAAAATAGGAGAGGATATATCGCTTTTGGGATATGATCAGAGTGATCTTTTCAAAATGATAAAACCGCAGATATCGGTTATATATCAGCCTACACAGCTTATAGGAACAGAGGCGGCGAAAAGTATTCTTGAAGAAACAAATAACGGAAGTTCCGGAAAAAGTAACGTAAAAATACTTGATACAAAATTGGTGATAACAGAATCTATAAAAAAAATTGAAATAAAAACAGGAGGAAAATAATATGAAAAAATTTTTATTAGTATTAGCAGCAATGTTATTTATCTTTTCATGCGGGTCAAAAGATCAGGCTGCCGGGAAAACGGAAGAAAAACCGGCAGAAACAGGTGAAAAGACTTATACAATAGGAGTGTCACTTCTGACACAGCAGCATCCTTTTTACCTTAGTCTGAAGGATGCCATTGAAAAAGAGGCAGCGGCACAGAATGTAAAATTAAATATTTCGATAGCAAATCAGGATCTGAATAAGCAGATTTCAGATATA
>JAITVW010000280.1 GCA_031285605.1 Fusobacteriales bacterium
ACTGTAAAAAATACAAAAAAGTTTCTTGGTCTTATAAAATTATATCTGATGCCTTTAATGGATGAGGACAAAATGGAATAATGCCGAAAAATATTAAGAGTTGTATCAAAACAGAATTATTTATTTTTTGAAATTTTGTTATTTGGTGCAGCCCTTTATTTTAAAAGCTTTTTTGTAATTATTCATAAAAATAAAAAAACATGACAAATTATAAACGAAAGCATAAAAAACTAACCCAGAAACCCAAATATATGATATAATTATATAACAGGAAAAAAAGGAGAATATTATGAAACCAATAGTTGCAATAGTCGGGAGACCTAATGTAGGAAAGTCAACACTTTTTAATAAGCTGATAGGAGAAAGATTATCAATAGTAAAAGATGAACCCGGAGTTACAAGGGACAGGTTATATAGAGACGTTGAATGGTCAGGAAAAGATTTTACTTTGGTGGATACCGGAGGTCTGGAGCCTAAAACACAGGATTTTATTATGAGTAAGATAAAAGATCAGGCTCAGGTAGCTATAGATGAGGCAGATGTAGTTGTATTTCTTGTGGACGGAAAGTATGGAATAACAGGTCTGGATGAGGAAGTGGCCGCTGTCCTGAGAAAGAAAGACAAGAAAGTAATAGTCGCAGTAAATAAAATAGATAATTATATAAAAAATCAAGATAGAATATATGAGTTTTTTGGTCTTGGATTCGGGGAAGTAATCGGGATTTCCGGAGAGCATAAGGTTAATCTCGGGGATCTTCTTGATGCAATAATAGGCAAGTTTGAGAAAGCGAAAACTGTTCAGGAAGAGGAAGTACTGAGTATAGCTGTTCTCGGGAGACCGAATGCCGGAAAATCATCACTTGTAAATAAGATACTGAATAAGGAAAGAAGTATAGTCAGTGATATAGCAGGAACAACAAGGGATTCTATTGATTC
The DNA here is from genome assembly GCA_031285605.1 of Fusobacteriales bacterium. Taxonomy (GTDB): domain Bacteria; phylum Fusobacteriota; class Fusobacteriia; order Fusobacteriales; family Leptotrichiaceae; genus Sebaldella. The sequence goes on from JAITVW010000280.1 coordinate 937, forward strand.
TGATTTCAGATATAAAAACAGAAAATACAGAATAATAGATACTGCCGGAATCAGAAAAAAATCGAAAATAGATGATTCTATAGAATATTACAGTGTATTGCGGGCAATAAAGGCCATTAACAGAGCTGATGTATGCATACTTATGCTGGACTCTACAGAGCTTGTAACAGAGCAGGATAAAAGAGTGGCCGGTTTAATATATGATGAAAAAAAACCGTTGATAATAGCCATAAATAAATGGGACCTTATAGAGAAAGATAATTCGACTGTAAAGCAGTTTACAGAGCTGGTAAAAACAGAGCTTCCGTTTTTGAGCTATGCTCCGGTAATAACAATGTCTGCTTTGACAGGCCAAAGGGTTATGCCTGTTCTGGATCAGATTAATGATGTATTTGAGGAATATAACAAAAAAATATCAACAGGTGTTCTTAATCAGGTACTTGGTGAGATGATTGCGGTTAATCCCGTACCGACTAGAAAAGGAAGAGCAGTAAAAATAAATTATGTAACACAGATCGGAGTAGCACCGCCGAGGTTTGTATTTTTTGCAAATGATCCCGAGCTTGTACATTTTTCATATAAAAGATATCTGGAAAATAAATTCAGAGAATATTTTGGCTTTGAGGGGTCACCTATTGAATTTATCTTTAATAAGAAGAGTGAAAGGAATTTTTAATGAATATTGAAAAGACAAAAGATAGGCTGGTTACACTTGTCTTGTGTTTGGTATGTTTATTTCTTATAACAAAAGTCCTGCCGTATTTCGTACCGTTTTTAAATGTAATACTCAGTGCTTTGATACCGTTTATTCTTGCTTTTATTATTACTTATGCTCTTGAGCCGGCAGTGGAGTTTCTGGAAAACAAACTGAATTTTAAGAGAATGAGTGCTTTTATGATAGTTTATTTTGTAGTGATATTTATTTTTATTGCTATGGTTCTGGCTCTTATGCCGGAAGTGGTGAATCAGTTTAACAGTATGATAAGCTTTATAATAAATCATCAGGGAGAAATACAGCTGAAAGTCTCAAAATATATAGAATATTCCCGTATAGACATATCAGAGACAGTGTATAAGCTGAAAGAGTGGTTTTTTAGATATATATTAAGTCTGCTGAATTCGGGAATTTCGTTTATAAAAGCATTTTTCAGTATAGTTTTTATGACTCCTGTCTTTTTATTTTTACTTATGAAGGATTACCGGAGTCTGAAAATGAAGCTGAAGCTTCGGATACTGGAAGCAGATGGAAGAGATATAATAATAATAATGCGTAATATAGACGTGGTTCTGGGAAAATATGTAAAAGGCAAGCTGATAGACTGTTTTTTGGTCGGGATATTAGTGTATATTGTTTTTTCAGTGTTAGGACTAAAGTTTGCCCTTTTATTTTCATTTATAATTGGGTTAACTAATCTGCTTCCTTATGTAGGACCTGTGATTGGTGCAATTCCTGCCTGTTTGTTTGCTCTCCTTCAGTCATTTAATATATTTATAGGTGTTTTGACAGCAATAGTATTTATACAGACATTGGAATCAGTATTTCTTGTGCCGTATATAACGAGCAAAACAGTGGAAATACATGAGATTACTACTCTTCTTGCTTTGCTTATAGGGGGAAGCCTTTTCGGAATAATCGGTGCCTTGCTGGCAATTCCGGTTTATCTTATAATAAAAGTAATATATGAATATTATAAAAATAATAAGTCAGGGGTATAAAATGAGAAAATACAGAGAAGTCAGGCAGATATTAGTGATTTTGGTATTAGTCCTGCTGGCATTATATTTGTTTTTTCAAAATTACAAATATGTCCAGAAACCGGTAAATATAGTAATAGGTGCACTGGTACCTTTTATTTCATCATTTATAATAGTTTATTGTCTTATGCCTTTTATAGACGTACTTTCTAAAAAATTAAGAATTAACAAGAAAATTTCTATCGTTATAGTTTTCAGTGTTTTTATTTTATTTCTTTTATATATAGTAATTTCGATACTTCCATTAGTGATCAAGCAGTTTAACGGTTTGATCAGATATTTTATCAATAATCAGGGGCAGATTCAGAGAGAGGTAAATGAATTTTTTGACGGAACGAATATTGATCTAAAGTCTGTGGCGGGTAAAGTAAGGGAATATTTATTATCCAATTCTATGAATCTGATAAATTCCAGTATAGCTTTATTTTCGGGATTATTTAGTTTTATATTTATGACTCCCGTTTTTACAGTTATGCTTCTGTTCAGCTATGACAGTATAAAAATAGGACTTAAAAAAAGTCTTATCAGAAATAAAAAAAGAAATATACTGCCGCTTCTTAAAGATATTGATGATGCTGTAGGAAAATATATCAAGGTAACACTGCTTGACTGTTTTATAATAGGTACTCTTTCAAGCATTGTATTTTATTTTTTAAAGGTTGATTATATACAATTATTTTCAATAATAATAGGAGTAGGAAATCTGATACCGTTTATAGGGCCTTTTATAAGCATAGTTCCGGTTTTGATATATGCTGCAACTAAATCCCTGAATTTATTTATAAGTATT
>JAITVW010000288.1 GCA_031285605.1 Fusobacteriales bacterium
ATGATTAGTTCAATACAGAATAGAGAACGGGTTTATTTCGATTTTATGTTAGAGGCCATTTTTATAAAAGCAGGATTTGTTCATGCTATACATCCATTTAATGATATGAATGGTAGAATATCACGTTTAGTAATGCAATATATTTTATTTTTTGAATTTTCATGTGGATACCCTCTATACTTTTCATTAGGATTAAAAAAAGATACTAAAACTACTGAAAAATATCGAAAAGTTTCAAAATTATATAATAGAAACCAGAAAAGATGTTTTGATCATTATGTTTGGTTATTATCGGATATTTTTATAAATGCTATAAAACAGATAAATGTTGAAATTTATAGAATAGAACCAATATATAAATCTTGGACAAATCAAACTAAGTTATCTGCGAAGACAAAGAAAATGATAAAAAATTCATTTTATTATTATAGAAACTTATTTAAAGGCTAGAAGGATAGTATTTTTATTTATGTAAGGAGGAATATATTATGAAGCAAATTTGTAAAAATTGTGGTTTGGAATATGAAAGTCCTTTTGAAGAATATAAGTGTTATAACTGCAAGGAAGAAGAAAAGGATATGAATGAAAAGGTTAGATACCAACTCATAGGTGATATAACTAAGATAATGGATGAGATATTAATAAATCCTTCCTTTTTTAAATTGACAGTCACTTCAGATATTGAGAATTTAAAAGCTAAAATACGAGTTGAAGATGAGAAGAAGACATGGTTAAATAAAACAATAGAAATTAATATAAAAAGATCTAGAGATGATTTTGAATTTCTGAATGATTATAAGGGAAAATTTATAAATATTTTCAGTGATAACTTTAAAAAAAACGAATATAAAAGCAGCCACTAAGGCTGCTTATTTTTTTGTATTATAACTTTTCCGTTGCAATCTAATCTAGGTGTGAGTGAGTTTTTATATTTAAGATATTCTACACCTGTTTTTTGATCTATGAAAATTTTTACATTTTCATCTTTGATCTGACTATATTTTTCACTATATTCTTCAATACGCGGAATAAAAATATAAAATATTCCTAACAGCAAAAATATGATTATGATGTTATTATTTTCCATTGCTTTCACTTCCAAATTGGAAATCAAAATATTGATTTTCAAGTTCTTCAAATAAATTGTTCTTAATATCATTTTCAAATGTTTGCATAATATTAATTTTCGTCGCAGGCATGAAATCACTTAAATTTTCGTCGCTGTAGTAACTTTTTAGTGAGTTACTTATAAAAGTATCGTCTAACGATAAAAAAGTTTCATATAGGCTGATTTTGAGTTTATAGCCTTTATATTCTGTTTTATTTAATTCTTTCATTATATCAGCGATCTTTTTAGATTTATTATATAATCTATTTAGTTTTTCTTTATTCATAAAAATATCACTCCTTGCATTTTTTTAAAAGAATGATAAAATCAGAGTTACTAAAGGTATGATTTTTAATCATTCTTAGTAGGAAACTGGAAAGGTTTCTTTTTTTAATTTTGCCAACATTTTGCCGACGGCAAAATATATTTTCGTTTTCAGTAAAGAAAATTACGAAACGAAAATAAAAAGCAAAAAAAGTTAAAAGTTAACAATTAATACGATTGTAAGCAAAAAAAATATAGTACTACAAATGATAGAAAAGTAAAGAAAATTACTAATAACAATCAATAAAAATTCAAATTTAATAATTAATATACAGACAGTATGATTAGAAAATAAAAAAATCACATACAGTTCACAAAAATATGAGATAATATCATATTGACAGATCAGTGATATGACCTATTTATATTTAAGCAGATATTGATGATAATTTTAAATCTGCTGTTGTAATAGTTTGATTTACAGGTAAAAAAATATTGCGGAACAATTTTTATTTCTTATAGTACGATAAAAATTGAAATTTAACCATTAATATGGTATCATTTATAAAAAATGTATGGAGTGAGGAATGGCAGTAATAAAATTTCAAAAAAAGGAAGAACCAGAAATTCTCTTTGGTATAAAACTTCCAGAGATAGTAAAAAACCTGTATTATGAAATAAAAAACAGAGACAGATTTCTTGCAGTGTTAAAGGAAACTTTTAATGTTAATGAGGATAGATATCTGAAAATAGTAAATGCCAGGGATTTGAAAGGGAATGATACTTTAATAGCAGTAATCTTTGATAATTTTTATTCAAAGAGAAATGTTACTAGATATGATTACGAAATAGAAGAATTTGATTTCAAAATTTATGAATTTGATTACAATTTAGAAGTTAACGTAGAAAAAATTATAGAGCAAAACCATAAAAATTAGTTTTTAGGAGGAAAAAGAAAATGAAAAAAATTTTAGTGATACTTGCATTATTTATGCTTTCAATATCCAGCTTTTCATTTGGATGGTTTAAAAGCAATAAACCAAAAAATTACAGCTTAGAAGCAACTATAAGAACGAATAAAGGTGACATAAACGTATTTTTATATCCGGAAGCAGCCCCTTTAACGGTATTAAACTTTGTAAATCTTTCAAGAAGAGGATTTTATAACGGATTGACTTTTCACAGAGTACTGCCGAATACACTCGTTCAGGGCGGAGATCCGAATGGTGACGGAACAGGAGGGCCTGGTTACACATTTGATGATGAAATAGTAAAATGGCTGAATTTTGATGATCCCGGAATGCTGGCAATGGCAAATTCAGGACCAAACACAAACGGAAGTCAGTTTTTTATAACAGTAAATCCTTTGGATCAGTTAAACGGAAAATACACTATTTTCGGCGAACTAAAGACAAGAGCGGATTTAAGTGTTTTGAAAACAATAAGACAGAGTGATGTAATTAACAGTATAGAGATAAGAGGAAAAGACTATGAAGAGTTCCTGATGCTTTATGCAAATCAGCTGGATGAATGGAATACGGCACTAAATGAAAAATTTAGACAGCAATAATATACAGGGTGTAAGTTATTACACCCTTTTTGTATGCTGTAAAAAATAGAATAATAAAAAATAATGCTTTGGCAGAAAATAATATATAACATGAATAATACTGAATATATGGAAACTAGATAGAAGGTCTTTTTGAAAATTGCATTTGGTTAATTTTTAGAACTGTAGTATCAGAGCCATACAACAGAAAATTATATGGTAAATCTTTTGGGATCCGGTTCCCGAAACAGTCCGGCGAAATGTTCAGAAAATCCCTTGAAAAAAAAAAAAACATATGATACAATAATACGAACTATGAAAATTTTAAAATGTTGGAAAGGAGTACAAGGATGAGAAAAGATATACATCCAGATTACAGATTAGTGGTTTTTGAAGATACTAGCAATGGATTTAAATTTTTAACAAAATCTACAAAGGCGACAAGAGAAACAACTGTTTGGGAAGACGGTAAAGAATACCCGGTTGTTAAAGTTGCTACAAGCTCTACATCACATCCATTCTATACAGGAAAATCTAAATTTGTTGATGAAACTGGAAGAGTTGATAAATTTAAGAAAAAATATAATTTATAATAAACAGAGGGAGCTATTAGGTGTAATAGTAATCTCTGCTTTTTTTATGAAAATACAATGAGGGAGTGAAATATAAATGTCTGTTATCGAAATAAAACATCCGTTAATAGAGCATAAACTGACTAATCTAAGAAATAAATATACAGATACCAAGTTATTCAGAGAGAGCTTAAATGAAATAGCAGGTTTAATGACTTATGAAGCTACAAAAGATTTGGAAGTAAAGGAAGTGGAAACAGAAACTCCGCTTCAGATGACAATAACAAAGGTTTTGAGCCAGCCGGTAACTTTGGTTCCCATATTAAGAGCAGGACTGGGAATGGTAGAGGGAATACTTCAGTTTGTCCCTACTGCAAAAGTAGGACATTTAGGGGTATACAGAAATGAAGAAACTCTTGAACCTGTTTATTATTACGCAAAAATGCCTTCAAATGTGGCAGAAAGCAAGGTTCTGATAGTAGATCCCATGCTGGCGACAGGAGGCTCAGTTAATTATACTATAGATTATCTGAAAGGAGCCGGTGTAAGCAGCATATCATTTTTATGTATAATAGCTGCTCCTGAAGGAATAGCAAAAGTAGTGGAAAGACATCCTGACGTGGATATATATGCAGCATGTATAGACGAAGGATTAAATGAACATGCATATATATATCCGGGACTCGGGGATGCCGGCGACAGAATTTTCGGGACTAAGTAAAAAAGACACCTGAATTTAAAGAAAAAATATATGGAAAAAGGGACTAAACTCCGGTCCCTTTCGTCTGTTTTTTTGAAAAAAATACTATCCGGAGAATATAATAAATTTTTATAAAACCTGCAAACTGTTAATATATAACTATTTATCAACAGATAATAAAAATTTATAATTATCTCTGAAAAAAATATGCTATACTAAAATAATGATATCGGTGTAATGTCCTTTTTATTTTTACTTAAATGATATTAAAAATAAACAGAATATTATATCGAAAAAGAGGAGTTTGGAATGAGAAATTTACTGGACAGGGAAAATGTGGAAAAGTTTATTTCCGATTTAAAAAACCAGAATAAAAAAGTAGTTTTTACAAATGGTGTGTTTGATATACTGCATGTGGGGCATCTTACATATCTGGAAGAGGCAAAATCATTCGGAAATATTCTGATAGTGGGAATAAACAGCGATTCATCAGTAAAGGTAAATAAAGGAGACAAAAGACCGATAAACAGCGAACAAGACAGGGTAAAAATGATACTTGGACTGAAACCTGTCGATTATGCTGTTATTTTTGACGAAAAAACTCCTGTGGAAATAATAGGGAAAATCAAACCGGATATTCATATAAAAGGCGGGGATTATAAAAAAGAAGAGCTGCCCGAGACTGAAATAGTGGAGAAAAACGGCGGAACCGTGGAAATTTTGTCTTTTGTGGATAATAAATCTACTACGGGAGTAATAGAAAAAATATTGGATGTTTATGGGAGTAAGAATGGAAAGTAAAGTTTTGACTTTTGAAGAACTGGACAAACTTGCGGAAAATATTGCGCGGATATTAAAAAAAGGTGACAGTCTTGCACTGATTGGCGATCTGGGAACAGGAAAAACCACTTTTACCAAGAATATCTGCAGATATTTTAACATTACCGAAAATGTAAAAAGCCCTACTTTTAATTATGTTATAGAATATAATTCGGGTGATATTCCGATATATCATTTCGATGTATACAGACTGGAAGAGGCATCGGAAATATATGATATAGGCTATGAAGATTATCTTGGCGGGGAAGGAATATCCATTATAGAATGGGCTGATAAAATATCGGACGAGCTTCCGGAAGGTACTCTTTTTTTAGAACTGGTCTATGATACTGAAAGAACAAGAAAAGTATCGGTATATAAATTAATAAATGGAGAAAAAAAATATGTTGATATTGGGAATTAGTGCTACAACTAAAACGGGAAGTATAGCCATATATGATGAAGACAGGGGACTTCTGGGAGAAATTACTGTAGATATAGAAAAAACACATTCAGGAACACTTTTGGAAAAAATTGACAAGCTTCTTGGATGGACATCAAAAAAAATATCAGATATAGATGAAGTGGCAGTGTCAAACGGACCGGGATCATTTACGGGAGTGAGAATAGCAATAGCTACGGTAAAAGGTTTGTTCTTTGTGAAAAAAATACCTGTTTACCCTGTAAACGAACTTGATGCACTTGCTTATCAGGTAAATATGCCGGGTGAAAAAGTCGTATCTGTTATTGATTCGAGGAAAGAAAAAATTTATTATTCAATATCAAAAATAGAAAAAAATGGTTTGAAGCTTTTGGAAGGATATCATGTATCAAAACTGGACGATCTTTTGGAAAAGCTGCATGCCAAAAATTGTGAATATTATTTTTCAGGAGACGGAGCTTTTAATTACAGGGAAAAAATCAAAGACAAGCTGGGAGAAAATGCAAAATTCCCTTTGTATTCAAATATAAAAATAAAAGCTTCCACATTAATACTAATCAGAAAAAATTATGAAAAAGCAGACATTTACAGTCTGAAACCATATTATCTGGAAAAATCTCAAGCAGAAAAGGAGATAAAGAATGGCACTTAAAGATCTGTTCAAGCTGAAAAAAAATAAAGCTGAGAATGATGAAGATAAAAATGCTGATGCACCGGAAGAGAATATCAAGACTGCAGAGAGCGAAGAAGTCAGCAAACAGCCGGAAAAATATGCAGCTGAAAAGCCGAAACCTCTGAAAGAAAGACTTGTAAAGACTAAAAAAGGATTTTTTACAAAACTGAAAGAGGTTTTTACAGGAAAGCCGATAGATGATGAAATGTACGAAGAACTGGAAGATCTGCTGATACAGTCGGATCTTGGTTTTGACATGACATTAAGAGTAATAGAAGAATTGGAAGAACGTGTGAAAAAAGCTAAAGTAAAGGATTCAGAAGAGGTATATGAAATATTAAAGCAGATTCTGAGGGAAAAAATTTCCGGTGAAAACAGTGCTTTGGATATAGTTGACGGGAAATTAAATATAATTCTTGTAGTAGGTGTAAACGGAGTAGGAAAAACAACCTCTATCGGTAAAATAGCAAGTAAGCTGAAGCAGAAAAATAAGAAGGTAATAATAGGAGCAGCTGATACTTTCAGGGCAGCGGCAATAGAACAGCTGGAAGAATGGGGGAAGAGAACCGGTGTGGAAGTAATAAAACAGTCACACGGAAGTGATCCCGGAGCAGTGGTTTTCGATACAATAAGTACAGCAAGAAGTAAAAAATATGATGTGGCAATTATAGATACAGCCGGAAGACTTCATAATAAATCCGACCTGATGAAAGAGCTGGAGAAAATAAATAAAATAATTATTCAGCAGTCAGGTGAAGATAATTTTGAAAAATTACTTGTAATAGACAGTACTACCGGCCAGAATGGACTCCAACAGGCAAAGCTGTTTAATGAAATCGTTGATTTATCAGGTGTAATACTTACCAAATTTGACGGTACTGCAAAGGGTGGAATTATTTTTGCAATATCGGATGAGCTGAAAAAACCTATAAAATATCTCGGAGTTGGTGAAGGGATAGAGGATCTGCGTGAATTTAATGCCGATGAATTTGTTAATGCAATTTTTGATTAAATATATATAAAACATTAAGGAGTGATGGAAATTGTCAAGTTTGATGGAACAAATTAAAAGTAAGGCTAAAGACCTCGGAAAAAAAGTAGTATTACCCGAAACAGAGGATACAAGGGTAATAGAAGCAGCTGCACAGCTGATAAAAGAGGGGACAGTAAAAGTGATACTGGTGGGTGCGGCTGATGAAATAAAAGCCAGTGCCGAAAAATTGGGGGTATGTGTAGAAGGTGCAGAAATATTGAATCCAAAAGAATATGCTCAGATGGATGACTTTGTGCAGGAACTTTTTAAATTAAGAGAAAAAAAAGGAATGACATTGGAAAAAGCCAAAAAAATACTGGAACATGATAATCTTTACTTTGGAGCAATGCTTGTAAGAAAAGGATATGCGGCAGGAATGGCAGCGGGGTCGAATTCGCCGACAGCAGATGTTTTGAGAGCAGCAATACATGTAGTAGGTACAAAGCCGGGTCTTAAAACTGTATCAAGTTCCATGATTATGATAACAAATACACCTGAATACGGTGAAAACGGAGTTCTTATTTTTGGTGACTGCGGTGTCATACCAAAGCCTACTTCTGAACAGCTTGCAGATATAGCAATTTCAAGTGCTGAAAAAGCAAGAAATCTGGCAGATATAAAAGAGCCGAAGGTGGCGATGCTGTCATTTTCGACTTATGGGAGCGCTTCTTCGGAAGATGTAACCAGAGTACAGGAAGCAGTAGAAATCTTAAAGTCAAGAAATGTTGATTTCAAATTCAGCGGAGAATTGCAATTTGATGCGGCAGTGGTGCCGGAAGTATCGAGTAAAAAAGCTCCTGACAGTGAGGTAAAAGGAGAAGCTAATGTTTTAATATTCCCGGATCTGGGAGCCGGAAATATAGGATATAAAATAACCCAAAGACTTGCCAAAGCCGAAGCTTTAGGTCCGTTAATACAGGGTCTGGCAAAGCCTGTACATGATCTGTCAAGAGGATGCAGTGTACAGGATATAGTAAATGTAGCGGCTATCACGGCAGTAGAATCAGAATTATAATTTTTTAGGAGGAAAAAATGAAAGTTTTAGTGATTAACAGCGGAAGTTCTTCGTTAAAGTTTGAACTGGTGGATATGACTAAGGAGGAAACTATTGCAAAGGGGCTTTGTGAAAGAATAGGTATAAATGATTCAAGATTAGTTTATAAAAATATAATAAAAGACACAAAAAATGAAATATCAAAAGATATGCCGAATCACAAAACAGCAATTGATTTGGTATTAAAAGCTCTTCAGGATTCTGAAAGCGGAAATATAGCCGATGTAAACGAAATAGATGCAATAGGTCACAGAGTGGTACACGGCGGGGAATATTTTAAGGGCTCGGCATTAATAACTGACGAAGCTTTGAAAAAAATAGAAGAAGTAGCAGAACTTGCACCTCTTCATAATCCCGCTAACATTATGGGAATAAAAGTAATGCAGGAACTGCTTCCGGGGAAGCCAAATGTAGCTGTATTTGATACTGCATTTCATCAGACAGTGCCTGCTGAAGCATATATGTATGCCCTTCCATATGAAGATTACACAGAATTAAAAGTAAGAAAATATGGATTTCACGGAACGTCTCATAAATATGTAAGTGAGAGAACAGCTGAATTAATTGACAATAAAAATTCAAAAATAATTGTGTGTCACCTTGGAAACGGAGCAAGTATTTCAGCAGTTAAGAATGGTGAATCTATAGATACTTCAATGGGTCTTACACCTCTTCAAGGGCTTATGATGGGGACAAGATGCGGGGATATTGATCCTGCAGCTGTATTATATATAATGGAAAAAAGAGGAATGGACTCAAAACAGATGGATGCAAGAATGAATAAGCAGTCGGGAGTTCTGGGGATATTCGGCAAAAGTTCGGATTTCAGAGACTTGGAAAATGCCAATGCTTTGGGAGATGACAGAGCTTATCTTGCACATCACATGTTTACATACAGAGTAAAATCATATATAGGTGCATATGCAGCAGCATTAAACGGTGTAGAAGCCATAGCTTTTACAGGCGGTGTAGGTGAAAATGATTCAGCTGTAAGAAGAGACATATGCAACGGATTAAAATTCCTCGGAGTAGAGCTGAATGAAGAAATAAATGAAAAAAGAATCAGCGGAGATGTAGAATTAAGTACGGCAGCTTCTAAAATAAGAATATTCAAAATAGAGACAGCGGAAGAATTAATGATAGCAAGAGATACATATGCATTAGCGAAATAATGGCAAAAGAAACAGTGCTATGGTATATAACATCACTGTTTCTTTTTTATTAAATATAATGGATAAAAACAGCTTATGAAAATATTGATTTTTAAATAATTATATATGCAAATGAAAAATAATTTATTAGATAAAATAAAATGAAATAATTGGAATAAAATGATTGTCTATATTGCTTTTGAGTAAAGTCATGGAGAGATTTTAACATATAGAAAACTAATGATAAAAAGTTGTTTTTGAAAAAATATATATAATTAAAAGGAAAAACAAGATTTAACTTGACTTAAAAGCTATTTAGTGTATAATAGCGTTATGTAAATTTTCTTTGTGAAAAAATTAACTTATTAAGACAAACAAAATGTTTAATATCAAAAAAAATTTAATATAAAAATATTTGATTGACAAAACAAAGGAGGAAAAGAAATGTGTGAAAACAAATTAAAAGAAGCAGGTTTCAGAGAACTTGACGTTTTTATCGATTCATTGGAAACTAAAAAAGGATCTCTGATTTCTGTTTTGCACAAAGCTCAGGGGATCTTTGGATACCTGCCTAAGGAGATTCAGGAGTATGTCGCGGAGAAATTAAATGAATCTCTGGCTAATGTTTACGGAGTTGTTAGTTTTTATTCATTTTTTACGATGGTGCCGAAAGGAGAACATGCAGTTTCAGTATGCATGGGAACAGCCTGCTATGTAAGAGGAGCGGATAAAGTACTGGATGAATTCCAGAAAGAACTGGGAATCAAATCAGGTGAAACAAGTCTTGACGGGAAGTTCTCAATAGATGCTTTAAGATGTGTAGGTGCCTGCGGTATCGCACCGGTGGTATTAGTCGGTGAAAAAGTGTATAAAAAAGTAGAAGTAAAAGAAGTAAAAAAAATTATAAATGAATATAAATAATTTAGGAGGGAACTTATGTCACGTGTGACTTCTATAGAAGAGTTAAATACTTTAAAAGACAGTATTAATAAAAGCAGAAAATACAGCAAGCAAGTTCTTATATGCGGCGGAACAGGTTGTATTTCCTCAGGCAGTAATGATATAGCTGCTAAAATGGAAGAAAGAGTGAAAGCTCTGGGGAAAGAAGATGAAATAAGAGTAATAAAAACAGGATGTTTTGGGTTTTGTGAAAAAGGTCCGATAGTAAAAATGCTTCCCGATAATACATTTTATACAGAAGTAACACCTGAAGATGTGGATAAACTGGTAGACAAACATCTTATGGGTGATGAAAAAGTAGAGGAGCTGTTATATATAGATCCTGTTTCCAAAAAGAGAATAAGTGATTCGGATCATATGGATTTCTATAAAAAACAGGAAAGAGTTGCTTTAAGAAACTGCGGACTGGTAGATCCGGAAGATATTGACGATTATTTTCTGCATGACGGGTATGCGGCACTTCATAAAGTAACCGGAATGGAGCAGCAGGAAGTAATAGATATTATAAAAAATTCAGGACTGAGAGGAAGAGGCGGAGCCGGTTTTTCGACAGGAATGAAATGGCAGTTTGCACTAAATAACAAAGCAGATCAAAAATATGTGGTATGTAACGCCGATGAGGGAGATCCGGGAGCATTTATGGACAGATCAATCCTTGAGGGAGATCCGCATTCTATAATAGAAGCTATGGCAATCTGCGGATATGCTATAGGAGCAACAAAAGGTCTTGTATATATAAGAGCAGAGTATCCTCTGGCTATAAAAAGACTTAAAATAGCTTTGGAAGAAGCAAAAGAAAGCGGAGTTTTAGGAACAAATGTATTTAATTCAGGTTTTGAATTTGATATTGAAATAAAATATGGAGCGGGAGCATTTGTGTGCGGGGAAGAGACGGCACTTATCCATTCGATGGAAGGACATAGAGGAGAACCTACTACAAAACCGCCGTTTCCTGCAGAACACGGATATAACGGATATCCTACAAATGTTAATAATGTAGAAACTCTGGCAAATATACCTGTTATTATAAACAAAGGAGCAGACTGGTTCAAATCATTCGGTACAGAAAAATCATCAGGAACAAAAGTATTTGCTCTTGCAGGAAAAATAAACAACGTAGGACTTATAGAAGTACCTATGGGAACTACTTTGAGAGAAGTTATTTATGAAATCGGCGGAGGAATCAAAGACGGGAAAAAATTTAAGTCAGTTCAGACAGGAGGACCTTCCGGAGGATGTCTGACTGAAAAGCACCTTGATGTAGCAATAGATTTTGACAGTCTGATGGAACAGGGATCTATGATGGGATCCGGCGGAATGATAGTTATGGACGAAGATGACTGTATGGTAGCAGTGTCAAAGTTCTATCTGGAATTCACGGTAGAAGAATCATGCGGAAAATGTACTCCGTGTAGAATAGGAAACCAAAGACTTCTTGAAATACTGGAAAAAATAACAAAAGGAAACGGAACGGAAGATGATTTAAGAAAATTAAAAGAACTTTCTAATGTAATAAAAGATACTTCATTATGCGGTCTTGGGCAAACAGCGCCAAATCCGATATTATCTACATTAAATAACTTCTGGGATGAATATGAAGCGCACGTAAAAGATCATAAGTGTCCTTCAGGTCAATGTACTGCACTGCTGAAATATGTGATAAATGACAAATGTATAGGATGTACTGCCTGTGCAAGAGTTTGTCCTGTATCATGTATAGACGGAAAAGTGAAAGAAAAGCACTCTATTGATCAGGATAAATGTATTAAGTGCGGTGCATGTTATGACAAATGTAAATTCAGTGCAATAGACAGAATATAATTAAAGATAGGGAGTGAAAGTTCAATGAGTCAAAAACTTGTAAATGTAACAGTTGATGATATAAAAGTACAGGTTCCTGAAGGAACAACAATATTAGCTGCTGCAAAAAGTGCAGGAGTAAGTATTCCGACATTATGCTATCTGAATCTGGCAGATTTTGGATGTGTAAATAAAACAGCTTCATGCAGAGTCTGTGTTGTTGAAGTGGAAGGAAGAAGAAATCTGGCTCCTTCTTGTGCAACACCTGTTAATGAAGGAATGACAGTAAAAACTAATACAATAAAAGCCTTGAATTCAAGAAAGACAGTATTGGAATTATTACTGTCAGACCATCCGAAAGACTGTCTTGTTTGTCAGAAGTCCGGAGAATGCGAACTTCAGGATCTGGCACATGAATTCGGAATAAAAGAGATAGCGTATGAAGGAAAAGAATCTACATACAGAAAAGATATATCGAAGTCTATAATCAGAGATATGGACAAATGTATAATGTGCAGAAGATGCGAAACAATGTGTAACGAACTTCAGACAGTAGGAGCTCTTTCAGGAGTAAACAGAGGTTTTGATGCAGTTGTTGCCCCTGCAATGGAAATGGACTTAAATGATTCAGTATGTACTTACTGCGGACAGTGTGTTGCCGTGTGTCCTACAGGAGCATTAGTAGAAAGAGATGCTACATGGGATGTATTGTCGGCACTTGCTGATCCTGCAAAAACAGTTATTGTACAAACAGCACCGGCAGTAAGAGTAGCACTTGGAGAAGAATTCGGATATGCTCCGGGAACTTCTGTAACCGGTAAAATGGTTGCCTCACTTAGAAGATTAGGTTTTGACAGAGTTTTTGATACTGATTTTGCAGCAG
>JAITVW010000016.1 GCA_031285605.1 Fusobacteriales bacterium
GGTATTTCCCAATAACAGGAGTAACTACCAATCCGTCGATAATTGCAAAGGAAAAAAAGGATTACAAAGAGGTAATAAATGGAATTATCGAAATAATAGGAACTGAAAAAATGCTTCATGTGCAGGTATTGGGGATGACTGCGGATGTAATAGCAAAGGAAGCAAGATTACTGAAGGAGACTTTTAAGGCTAATCTCTTTATAAAGATTCCCGTATCGGCAGAAGGTCTGAAGGCAATGGGGATATTAAAAAAAGAAGGGTTTAATATTACTGCGACAGGGATATTGACATCACAGCAGATAGTAATGGCTGTTCAGGCAGGTGCTGATTATATGGCTCCTTATGTTAACAGAGCGGATAATATAAACGGCGACGGCGTAAGAGTAGTGGAAGAAGCATATAAAATAATCAGCAGAGATGAAAATAACAAGGCAAAAATACTGGGAGCTTCGTTTAAAAATGTAAAACAGGTTCATGATGCTGTACTTGCCGGTGCAGAGGCTGTTACAGTGGGGGCTGATGTTTTGAAACAGCTGATTTACCATCCGTATACAGACTGGAGTATAGATAAGTTTAACTCTGACTGGGGAAAGATATACGGAAACGGAAAAACACTTTTGGATATTTTGTAGATATAATTTTTAATTTATTAATAAATCCGGCTTGTGCAACGGTCAGCTTAATTAAAGATGAACAGGGTACTGCATCAGCACATTATTTTTTGAAGAATTGTTTTAAAACTAAAAAATTCTGTTTAATATTTTTTACTGACTTGTTTTGACTGCAAAATTTTTAATCGGAATACTGTTAAGTACAGATAATTGTTTTTAAACAATTCTTTTATTTTTTACTGAAAGTAGATAAAATATATATTTTTAAAATTCTTATTTATAATAGTATGGAATATATAAATTAATTGACAAAATATACGAAAAATTATATATTAATAATAGAACCCTGCATTTAATAAATATCAGGAAGGGAAAAATAATGATTGATAAAAAGCTGTTGTCAACGATTTGTAAATTATACTATTACGATGAGTTAACGCAAAATCAGATATCTGAAACATTAAAAATAGAACGTACAAAAGTAAGCAGACTTTTGAAAAAAGCAAAAGAGCTGGGTATAGTAAAAATAATAATAAATGATATGTATCTGGAACAGCTTGAGCTTGAAACAAGGTTAAAGAAAAAATACGGGCTGAAAAGCGTACAGCTCGTAGTAAGTGATGATAATGTTCTTATGAATATAGCGGGAGCTGCACATGCCTATCTGGAAACAATAGCAGAAAATAACGAAATAATAGGCATAACCTGGGGAAAGAGCATAAGGGAATTTTCTCTTTATAAGCCTTTGAATGTAAATAAAAAAATAGATTTTATACCTCTTTTGGGTGGATATAATAATATGAAGGATTATATGTCTATAAATTCCATGATTTATAATCTTGCGTCATTATATAAGGGAATACCGTATTTTATAGAATCACCGCTGATTGTCGACAGTCCTGAAATGAGAGAGCAAATTATGAATTCCACATTTTTTAAAAAAATTATAGAGATTTGGGAGAAGCTCCGGATAGTGGTTGTCGGAATAGGAGCTACGGAAAAATCTTCAAATGTTTTGTGGGAAATAGGGCTTTCTGAATTGAAAGAACTGAATAATCTGGGAGAGATCAGGGAAAAAGCCGGGAAATACAAAGCTATAGGGGAAATTTGTTCAAAATTTTATGACATAGACGGAAAGACAGTAAAAACAATACTGGATGACAGAGTAATAGGAATAGGACTTGAAAAGCTGACACAAATGACTTATTCTGTCGGTATTGCCGGCGGCGTGGAAAAAGCAAATGCAATTTACGGTGCTATAATGGGAAAATATATTAATGTTTTGATAACTGATATGGAAACCGGGAAAAAACTGCTGGAAAAATAGCAGTTTATAAAGCGGAAATATGTCTGAAATTATAAAAGAAAAATGATTTTGGACATATTTTTTTATTTTTGATAAATACTGATTATATAAATTCAACCATAAATTTTTTTATAAGTTTTTTTATATCAGGTGAAAGCTGCTCTTGTTTCTTTTCAGTGATAACAGTATCAAATTCATGTAGTGATGAAAAACAAAATGTTCCTTCACATTCAAATTTTTTTGTTTCCACTATAAGAAATTTTTTCTTGGCAATAGAAAGAACAGCCTTTTTAGTATTGCCGTCTTCAGACTGAAAATTCATAACAGCCCCGGTTTCTGAATTTATACCGCAGCTTCCAAGATATGCCTTATCTACTTTATATTTATTAATACAGTTTATTGCCTCACTTCCGACAATTCCGCCGATTTCCTTGTTATAATTTCCTCCTGTCAGGAT
Organism: Fusobacteriales bacterium; assembly: GCA_031285605.1. Taxonomy (GTDB): domain Bacteria; phylum Fusobacteriota; class Fusobacteriia; order Fusobacteriales; family Leptotrichiaceae; genus Sebaldella. The sequence goes on from JAITVW010000016.1 coordinate 2,375, forward strand.
AATTTCCGTTCCGCTGTCTTTTCTGAAAAGAGCTGATATGCCGGGCATATTTGTGATAAGAACGAGATTTTTATCTTCTTCTGCAAGCAGCTCGGCTGCCATATAATTTATACTGGAAACATCAAGAAATACAGTTTCATTTTCAGAAATAGAAGCAAAAATTTTCTTGGCAATAAGACTTTTTTGTGAAGTCTTATTAATCAGACGTTCATCAAGTGTGGAAAGATGAACTATTTCTTTTTTTAGTATAGCTCCTCCGTGGGTTCTTTTCAGCTTCCCCTCTGTTTCAAGTCTTTGCAGATCCTTCCTGATCATAACTTCGGATATACTAAAGTGTTTTGCCAGATCATTTACTTTTACTTTTTTTTCTTTATTTAAAATCTCCATTATGGAATTTAAGCGTTCGTCTAAAAACATTTTTCACCTCTCTCTTCTCGTCTTGAATATAGTTTAGTTTTGATATCTTTCATTTTATTATATAATAAAAATTTTATTTTTACTATATAAAGTTTTTACCTATGTAAAACAATAGAGAATTACTTATTTTGATTATTTTCATTTTTTTTGTAAAAAATAAAAAAATTACTTATATGTTATAAAATCATTACATTTTATTTGTTTGATAATAACAGAAAATTCAGTTAATATAAAAAATTCAAAAATTTGTCCCAAAATTACTTTATAGATTTTGGGATATTTCTTATTATGTTTATTGGCTGATATTTTTAAAAATACAGCTTGACAATTTTCTCTTAATGAAATAAAATAAAAATAAACGAAATTAATTGAAATAAAAAAGGAGGAGCGGGGAAAATGAAAACCTTTGTTTGTGAAATAGAGAGACTGGGGATACATGACGGACCGGGCATTAGAATGGTAGTATTCTTAAAAGGATGTCCTTTGAAATGCATGTGGTGCTCTAATCCTGAAACACAGCTGTCAGTAAATCAAATCTATTATAATGAAAAAAAATGTATAAAATGCAGAAGATGTGTAGAATCATCAGAAGACAATTCTGTCACATTTGATGATGAATGGAGATTTTTTCCGGAAAGATGCAGTGATGTAAATAAAATTATACAGAGCTGTCCTGCCGGAGCACTAAAAAATACTTCTGAAAAAATGACAACAGATGAAGTTTTTGACGAGGTAATGAAAGATTATCCTTACTACAGGAATTCAAACGGCGGTCTTACTGTGTCAGGGGGTGAAGTACTTATGAATCCGGATTTTGCTTATGAACTGATAAAAAAAGTAAAAGAGGAGTACATAAGTACAGCTATAGAAACCTCGGGTTTCGGGAATTATTCCGGGCTGGAAAAAGTAGCAAAGATCACAGATTATATTTTATTTGATATTAAGCATATGGATGAAAAGATACATGAAGAAGTAACAGGAGTTTCTAATAAAATAATTCTGGCTAACCTGAAAAAGCTTTCAAAATGGCATAAAAATATTATAATCAGGATACCACTGCTAAAGGGAATAAATGATACAGAAGATAATATAAGCAGAACTATTGAATTTGTAAAGGAAATGAAACTAAATGAAATTCATATACTGCCCTATCATACATTAGGACTTGAAAAATACAGACAGTTAAAAATGCCTTATGCGGGAAATGATTATAAAAAGCATTCGCCGGAGGAACTGGAAAATGTGAAAGAAAAGGTGGAAGCAGGCGGATTGAAATGCAAGATAAACGGTTAATATAAAAATGATAACAAAAAATCTAAAGGAGGAATAAGTATGAAAACTTATGAATTAAAAAGTGAAAGAGTGGCAAGATTAAGGGAAGAAGCACTTGCCAAAGAGCCGGGGGTATGTGTAGAGAGAGCAAGATACCTTACAAAAGCATATAAAGAAAATGAAGAAAAATCAAAATATATAAAAAGAGCTTTGGCAGTAAAAGAAGTTTTGGAAAATATGAGTATTTATATAAAAGACGGAGAGCTCATAGCAGGGAACCAGTCTTCTGATGTAAGAACAGCGCCGTTATTTCCCGAATATGCTGTGGAATGGATAATTGAAGAGCTGAATGAAAAAGGAAACTTTGATTACAGAGACGGGGATAAATTTCATCTTCCCGAAGAACATAAAAAAGAAGTTTTGGAAATTTGTGAATACTGGAAGGGAAAAACATTAAGAGAAAAATGTTATGCACAGATGCCTGAGGAATTAAAGAAAGCTTCACAGGTAAAAGCGGTACACGGAGAAGGGAATATGACATCAGGAGACGGACATATAGTACCGGATTTTGAAAAAGCATTAAAGGTGGGATTAAGAGGAATAATAAATGAAGCTGTCGAGGCGAGAGACAAAGTGGATATTACAGTATTCGGAGGATATGATAAGAGAGATTTTCTGAATTCCATTGTTATTCTTAATGAAGCAGTTATAGATTTTGCACACAGATTTTCAAGTCTTGCCTCTGAGTCTGCTGAAAAAGAAACAGATGAAAAAAGAAAAAAGGAGCTTTTGACTATATCCGAAAACTGTAAAAATGTTCCTGAAAATTCACCGGAAACTTTTTGGGAAGCAGTACAGCTTATATGGTTTATCCATTTGGTAATACAGATAGAAAGTAACGGACATTCAGCTTCTCTTGGAAGAACAGATCAGTATTTATATGAATTTTATAAAAAGGACGTCATGACTGATAAAACTATGGACAGAGAGTTTGCAAAGGAGCTGCTGCAATGTCTGTGGGTAAAACTTTATACCGTGATTAAGGTAAGACCTACTTCACATTCGGGTTACGGGGCAGGATATCCTACATATCAGAATGTAACAATAGGAGGTTCTGATTATGACGGAAGTGATGCATGCAATGAGCTGACTTATCTGATTTTGGAAAGTGTAGCGGAAAATAAAATGACACAGCCTAATCTGGCAGTCAGATTTCATTCCAATTCACCGGAAAAATTCATAAGAGAAAGTGCAAGTGTAGCGGCTGCAGGTTATGGAATGCCGGCTATGCATACAGATGAAATAATTGTTCCTGCACTGTTAAACAAAGGAGTGAAATTTAAAGATGCCTATAATTACACAATGGTAGGATGTGTGGAAGTAGCTGTTCCGGGAAAATGGGGATACAGATGTACAGGAATGACTTTTTTGAATCTTATCAAAATAGTGGAACTTGTAATAAATGACGGTCATGATCCGAGAACAGGAGAGACTTTATATCAGGGGAACGGAACATTGCTTGATTTTGAAAACTTTGATGATTTATGGAAGTCATGGGAAAAAAATATTGCATATTACACAAGATTAAGTGTTGCTTTTGATGTACTTGCCGACACACATCTTGAAGAGTTTCCCGATATATTATGTTCAAGTCTGATAGACAGCTGTATAGAAAGAGGGAAAACAGCAAAAGAAGGCGGAGCAAAGTATGATATTATCGCCGGTCTTCAGGTGGGGTTATCTAATGCTGCAAATGCAATGTATGCTTTGAAAAGAACGGTTTTTGAAGATGAGATTCTTACTAAGGAAGAAGTTTTTGAAGCATTAAAAAATAATTTTGAGGGTATAGAGGGGGAAAGAGTAAGAAATATTCTGCTGAATGTACCTAAATACGGAAATGACATAGATGAAATAGACAAATTTGCAGTAAAAACATATGAGCCTTATATTGAAGAGATTGCAAAGTACAAGAATACAAGATATGGAAGAGGACCGATAAACGGAGGCTACGGATTGTCAACTTCGGGGATTTCATCTAATGTGCCTATGGGAACTGTAACGGGTGCAACACCTGACGGAAGATATGCTTACACACCTGCTGCCGAAGGAGCTTCTCCTACACAGGGAACAGATGTAAAAGGACCTACAGCAGTATTGAATTCAATAGTAAAACTTCCTACACTCCTGATAACAGGCGGTCAGCTCCTAAATCAAAAATATTCTCCTGATCTGATAAAATCAGAGGATCAGTTTGAGAAATTTGTGGGAATCATAAAGACTTTTATAAATCTAAAGGGATGGCATATACAATTTAATATAATTTCGAGAGATACGCTTCAGGCGGCAAAGGAAAATCCGGAAAAATACAGAGATATAGTGGTAAGAGTGGCAGGATACTGTGCACAGTTTGTGACACTGGATCCTGTTACACAGGATGATATAATAGCAAGAACAGAACAGGTAATGTAAATAAAATAAAAGAGTGCCTTTATATTAATAAAAAGACACTTTTTTTATTACATAAATTTGTTTTCTTTATATTGTTTAAAAATTAAAAATAAAATAATATTTTTATATATAAATATAGAAAATAAAATTAAAAATATTTTTTGACATGAGCATATTTTTTTAGTATAATGACTTATGAGGATTGGATATATCTTCATTTATGAGGGGCAGAGTACGAATACTTTTAGCGGGGATAAAAAAGAAAACAGCTACAGTAACAGAAACGGGGAACACAGATATAAAGTAGACGGAGAAGTGTACCTGCGCTCTATTGTTTTGAAACAGGAAGGGCTAAATGCTGTTGCAATAATGGATATTCTTTCGGAAGACGAAACAGATATAGGATATTTTGACAGAAATACAGAATATAAAAAGTCATTCTTTAAAGGCAAAGGATTTTTTAGCAATGAAAATTTTTATGAACTAATTCAATAATAAAAGATCTTTCGGGACTCGGACCTTTGCTTTTATTGCAGAAAATAAAATTTTGATATTCCATTATTATTATGGTAGTATGATAAATAAAGAAAAAACCGGGAGTTGGTAAAATGTACACAGAAGCAGCAGTTATAGGCGGAGGAGCGGCAGGATTCATGGCTGCGGTTACAGCTAAGGAAAATGGTTTGGACATTATTATTATGGAAAGAAAAGACAGAGTTTTGAAAAAGGTTTTGGCAACAGGGAACGGAAGATGTAACTATACGAATATTAATGCCGGTATTTCTAATTATTACGGAGAAGACAGAGAATTTACACGGAATGTACTGGAAATATTCGGTCCTGAAAATGCAGTGGATTTTTTTGAGAAACTTGGCATAGTGCATAAAATAGAAGAAAACGGAAAAGTATATCCTTACAGCGGACAGGCTTCAGCGGTGGTAGACGCACTCAGATTTGAAGCACAGAGACTGGAAATACCGATTTATACTAATTTTGATGTTTCCAGAATAAAATATGAAAATTCATTGTTTAAAATTTTTTCAAATGGCGGAAATAAAATAATAACATGTAAAAAACTGATTATAGCAGCAGGAGGCTGTTCTTATCCTGAGCTCGGATCAAACGGGAGCGGATACAGGCTTGCTGAAATGATGGGACATAAGTCTACTGAGCTTAAGCCTGCACTTGTACAGCTGAAAACAGAAAAAGACCCTGTAAAAGGTCTGCACGGAATAAAAGTAAATGCAAAAGTTACGGCATATTATAAAGGAAAAGAACTGAATTCGTCAGAAGGTGAACTTTTATTCACAGATTACGGCATATCGGGTCCGGTAGTTTTTAATCTGTCATATTTAACTGCGTTATATTATGATCTTACATTCAGGGTTGATTTAATGCCTGATTATAACATTCGGGATATAGAGAAGCTGCTTACTGTAAGAAAAGGAAATCTGAGTCATTTGACAATGGAAGACTTTTTAGTTGGAATGATAAATAAAAAATTGGGACAGCTTTTGCTGAAGCGTGCAGGAATAGAAAAACTTTCTCTTCCTGTGGAAAAACTTTCCGATGAAAGAATTACCAAAATTGCATTTTTGATAAAAAATTATGATATAAAAATTCAGGAAACGACAGGCTTCAGGAATGCACAGGTAACAGCAGGAGGAGTAAAAACAGAGGGGATAAATCCCAAAACTATGGAATCAAAAAAAGTGAAAAATTTATATTTTGCCGGAGAGATACTTGATATTTTTGGAGACTGCGGGGGATATAATCTTCAATGGGCATGGGCTTCAGGCTATCTTGCAGGTAAAAGTGCCGCCGGAAAATAAATCTGTAAAAGTAAAGGACTTTGGATATGTTGAGAATAAATAATATAAAAATACCTGTAAAACACTCTAAAGAAGATGTATTAAAGCAGACAGCGGAGAT
>JAITVW010000079.1 GCA_031285605.1 Fusobacteriales bacterium
GCAATTTTGACAAGAGAATAACACCAAGAGGATACAGAATACTAAGTGAAATTAAAAGAATAACCAAAAAAGATATAGAATTATTAATAAAAGCTTTTAATGATCTGCCGGAAATTCTGGATGCAACATCGGAAGATATAGCAAAAATAAAAGGAATAAGCAAATTTAAGGCAAGTTCCATTGTAAGAGGACTAAAGAGACTGAGAAATACATTAATAATGGAAAGATAGTTTATTAGGAGGAAAAAGTGGATAATAAAGTGGTAGTCGGCGGACAGGCTGTAATAGAAGGAGTTATGATGAGAGGGCCTAAAGCAATAGCAACAGCTGTAAGAAAAAAAGACGGAACAATAGTATACAGAAAAAAAACACTTGACGAAAAAAAAAATAAATGGTTTAAAATGCCTTTTATAAGAGGTGTTTTGGCATTATTTGACGCAATGGTCATAGGAACAAAAGAACTTATTTTTGCTTCAAATCAGGCAGGGGAAGAAGAAGAGCAGTTAAGTGACAAAGAGGTAATGGGAACAGTTTCTATGTCTCTTATTATAGGAATAGGAGTATTTATGGTTATTCCGTCACTTGCGGGAAGTCTTGTATTTAAAGATAACAAATTAATGGCTAATGTTATAGAAGCTGTGATAAGACTAGTAATGTTTCTGGGATATATCTGGGGAATTTCGTTTTTTAAGGATGTAAGAAGAGTTTTTGAATATCACGGAGCCGAACATAAATCAATCTATAATTATGAGATGGAGAAAGCCCTGAAAGTAGAAAATGCCAAAACATGTACAAGGTTTCATCCCAGATGCGGTACAAGTTTTCTGCTTTTAGTTATGTTTATAAGTATACTTGTATTTTCAACTGTAGATTTTATATTTTCTGTACCGGATAATAAATTTCTTCTGATTATTTATAAAATATTTACAAGAATTCCGTTTGTGCCGGTAGTAGCCGGAATCTCATTTGAAATTCAAAGATGGACAAGCTATCATCTGAATAATATAATCGGAAAAATGATAGCAGGACCCGGGCTTCTTCTACAGAAAATAACTACAAAAGAGCCTGATGAAAGTCAGCTTGAGGTAGCACTTGTGGCTTTGAAGGTAGCTTTAGGCCAGGAAGTAACCAATGCTGTAGAAGTGGAGAATTAAAATAGTACTGTTTTACAGAAAACATTTCATACTGAAAAAGTATTTTTTGTATAAAAAGAAGCTGCTGTTTCTGTAGAATTACAGGAATTGATAAATTTTTGGATAATACATATAGAAAAATTCTGGAAATATTCAAAATATATATCATTCGACTTATTTATTGACAAGATAGATAATAATATGTTATATTTATGGAATAAAAGTAAAAGGCTTTTGCCAGTATCCAAGATTAGGTATTTTTTTTGGAAATTCCTATGAGCATATTGTAAACTAAGTTTAGTTTACTCATTGAGACTGGTTAAATCAGTCTTTTTTTATAAAATTATATATAGGAGAGGGTAGCACATGACTGGTAAAACCAGAATTTTGATAAAAATGCTGATATTTGTAATATTATTAGCATTGATATTTAGAACAATCGATTTGAGCTTCCTGAAAAAAAGCGACTGCACCTTTTTACTTCAGGGATTATGGGTAACTGTACAGATAACTTTTTGCGGGGTGCTTCTCGGAGTAGTACTGGGAACTCTGCTTGCATTTTTGAGGTATCTGAATAATCCTGTCGTTGATACGATTATAGAAGAATATGTGGATATACTGCGTGGAATACCGGTAACAATCCAGCTTTTGATATTTGCTTATTTTATTTTGAGCGGAATTGTTCAGTCAAAATTTTTGATTGCAGTAATAGGTTTTGGCATAAACAGCTCGGCATATGTCTCAGAGATAATCAGATCAGGAATAGAGAGTCTGGATAAGGGACAGATGGAAGCCGCAAGAGCTTTGGGTATGCCTTATTCCATGTCAATGTTTGAGATAATAATCCCGCAGGCAGTAAGAAATATACTTCCGGCTTTAATAAACGAATTTATAGCTTTATTCAAGGAAACATCAGTGGTAGGACTGGTACTTATAAATATGTATGATCTGACTTTTGCAAGTAAGGCTCTGCAAAGTAAGTATTATAAACCTGAACCGTATATTCTCGCAGGAATAATATATTACATATGTGTAAAACTATTTTCAATTTTTGCAGGGACTCTGGAAAGGAAGTTGAAAAAATGATAGAAGTAAAAGGTTTGTATAAAAATTTTGGAAATCTGGAAGTATTGAAGGATATAAATAAAACAATAAATAAAGGAGAAGTAGCAGCCATTATAGGACCCAGCGGAAGCGGGAAATCTACTCTTCTGAGATGCATAAATCTGTTGGAAACACCAAGTAAAGGGGAAATACTGATTGAAGGAGAAAATATACTTTCATCAAAAACAAATGTAAATAAAATAAGACAGAAAGTAGGAATGGTTTTTCAGCATTTTAATCTTTTCCCGCATAAAACAGTAATGCAGAATCTGACTATGGCACCTGTAAAACTAAAAAAAATGTCAAAATCCGAGGCTGAGAAAACAGCAATAGATCTTCTGAGAAAAGTAGGTCTCGAGGAGAAAAAGGATGTCTATCCGAATACGCTGTCAGGAGGACAGAAACAGAGGGTGGCAATAGCAAGGGCGCTTGCTATGAACCCGGAGGTAATATTGTTTGATGAACCGACATCTGCACTGGATCCAGAGATGATAGGAGAAGTTCTGGATGTAATAAAAAAGCTTGCTCATGAAGGAATGACAATGCTTTTGGTAACACATGAGATGGGATTTGCCAGAAATGTAGCAAAAAGAGTAATATTTATGGATGAAGGAAGAATCATAGAAGATGAGGAACCTGAAAAAATATTTACAAATCCGGGACATGAAAGAACAAAAGAGTTTTTGAACAAAGTATTAAATCATTAAAAAAATATAATATAAAATTTTGAGAGGAGAAACAAATGAAAAAAACATTATTTTTACTGAGTCTTATGCTTTTATTTGTATTAAGCTGCGGTTCAAAAAAAGAGCAGGCTGCTGCGGGAGGCGCGGAAGCACCGGCGGAAGGACAGGAAAAGGTACTGCGTGTAGGTACTAATCCGGAATTTAAACCGTTTGAATATATAGGTGAAGGCGGAAAGACAGAAGGTTTCGACATAGATCTTATGAATATGATCGGTGAAGAGCTTGGTTATAAAATAGAATGGAAAACAATGGTATTTGACGGACTTATCCCTGCATTAAAAAATAACGAGATAGATGTAATAATAGCAGGTATGAGTGTTACTGAGGAAAGAAAAGCGGCTGTGGATTTTAGTGATGAATATTATATTTCAAAATTTGCATATGTAAAATTAAAAGGTGATACATTATTAAACAGTATTGATGACATGAAAGATAAAAGAGTCGGAGCACAGTTAGGAACTATTCAGGAACAGGAAGCTAAGAAAATAAG
>JAITVW010000085.1 GCA_031285605.1 Fusobacteriales bacterium
CGGAAATGATAATTTCCCTGGAAAAATATATAAATTATAATTTAAACAGAAATTTGAACTATAAATTTTTTGTTTAGGAGGAAATGATATGAGTATAAAAATAATAGATTACCTTGATAAAGATATGATAAATCTGAATCTGAAATCAAAAACAAAAAATGAAGTAATAAAAGAATTAATGAAAACAATACAGGAATCTGATAAAGTAACAGCCCCTGAACGTGCATTAAGCGGTCTTTTTACAAGAGAAGAACTGGGTACGACAGGAATAGGGAAAGGTGTGGCAATTCCCCATGCTAAGACTGACGCTGTAACAGATATTCTTGTAGGTTTTGGTATTTCTAAGGAGGGAATAAATTACGGTTCTATGGATGAGGAGCCTGTAAAAATATTCTTTATATTCCTTTCGCCTCTTAGCGGTAATCAGGAATATCTGAAAATTCTGGCAAGAATATCAAGATTAATAAGAGAAGATAAGTTTAGAAACAGTCTTTTAGCAGCAGATACACCGGAAAAGATTATAGAAATAATAAATAACGAAGAAAGTTAAGAGGTGTTCTTATGAAATGTCCATTTTGTGGTAGCGATAATACAAAAGTAGTTGATAGTCGTAATCATCTTGATGGAACTACAATAAAGAGAAGAAGAGAATGTGAAAACTGTGAAAAAAGATTTACAACCTATGAAAAAATAGGTGATCTTTCTTTGAGGGTAGAGAAAAGAAGTGGGTTTGTAGAGCTTTATTCAAGAGAAAAGGTATTTAACGGTATTATGAGAGCTCTTGAAAAAAGATCTGTAGATATGGAAAAAGTGGAAGAGATACTGGAAAAAATAGAGCGTGATATTTTGACTAAATACAGTGGTCTCGTGAAATCAAGTGAACTGGGAAATATGACCTTGTCTTACCTTTTGGATTTAGATGAAGTAGCATATGTAAGATTTGCATCAGTATATAAAAAGTTTAACAGTCTGGAAAATTTTTTGAAGGAAATAGAAAAAATAAATTTTGAAAGCGGGAAAAAATGAAGGCGTTGGAAAATATACTAAATGGTTTCTTTATTGGTGTTTCTTGTGCTGTTCCCGGAGTTTCGGGCAGTACAATAGCTTTTTTGATGGGTATATATGAAAAATTTATAGATGCTCTCAGCAATATAGCAGATACTAAAAGTCCGAAATTTACAAAAAGACTTTATCTGCTTGCGGAAGTCGGATTTGGAATTATTCTTGGCGTGTTTGCCGCATTCAAAATTTTAGCAGTTTTTTTTGAAACTCAAGAGGAAATATTGAGATTTTTCTTTTTAGGTTTGATACTATTTTCAATACCGGGAATTCTAAATAAAAAAATGCGGAAGATAGGACCAAAAGATATTATGTTTGGATTTTCAGGTTTAATTATTATTTGGATAATAGGACTTCAAAATAAAAGTTTTAATATGCTTCCTGACTTAAGTAATGTTTTTTACATAATAAAATTATTTCTGATTTCTTTTATTTCAGCAGGAGCAATGATTTTACCGGGATTATCCGTAAGTTTTTTGTTGCTGATATCCGGAGAATACGGCAATATATCAAAATTTTTTGCAGAAACTGATTTTTTTGCGATATTCATAATAATATTCGGGACAATAACCGGGATTTTACTTTTGTCTAAAGTCATGGACAGATTTTTTAAACGGTACAGAGAAGAAACAATTTCTGCGGCAGTGGGAATAATCATAGGATCAACAGTAAGAATCATGCCATCGCCAATAACTATGGGAAATTTATTTTTTGATATTCTCTTTTTTATAGCAGGCGGATTATTGGTTTTGAAATTATCAGTAATAAAAAATTAGAATATATGATATAATATTTTTAAGGAAGTTATTTTTGAGTTTATAAAAAAAGTTATAAAGGTTGAGAATTTTATGATAAAGAGAAAGAATATATTTAAGGTATTTTTTAATATAATATTTTTATTTATTGTTTTAAACATATTAATTGAAGGAATACAGCTTAACATAAGAAGAAACGGACTAAAAAGACAGGTCAGCGATGCACAGGTTAAGATAGATGAACTGGAGAAAAAAAGGAAAACTCTTGAGGAAGAAATAAAGAAAATAGAGGAAAATGAAAAAATAGAGAGGCTTGCAAGAGACAGGCTTGATTTACATAAAAAAGGGGAAACAGTTTATAAAGTAGTAGAATAATCATAGTAAGCCGCATTTTAATGTGGCTTATACAGAGTATATACAGTTAATTCTAAAATTTAGGACAGGTGGTAAGATGTATAACTGGAAAAATTACGTAAATGAGTTTAAAAACGCAGAGGTTTCCGACAACAGGGAAAAATACTCTTTTGCTTTGTCTTATACGTATCTTTTGCGGACAGGCTTCTTTTTTTTGGCTATTTTGATACTGGGAGGGATTGCTCTCACAGATTCCCTGAAAAATAACTATAATATAAAAATGACTATTTCTATTCTTTTGATATTATATGCTTTGATTTCACTTTTCAGGACTTTGGCATACAGGATAATACTGGACAGAGAAACATTGAAATACG
>JAITVW010000094.1 GCA_031285605.1 Fusobacteriales bacterium
TTTATTTATTGATTTTAAGAATATTCAAAGATAATACTCTTTGGCTTATGCTTCTTTTTCTACCTCTTCCAAAAACACAAAAGCCCTATAAGCGACTACAAACATAGGGACTCCACCCTAAAGGGTAGTATTTACCAATATTTTAATACACTTAATTTTCGTCTTTTCTTGTATGAACTTGCGTTAATTGATTATTCACATTTAAAATTTTTAGTTATGGAAAAAGTTATAGGAAAAATTTCGTTTTACGGATTTGATGGCACAGTAGAAGAAGTGGTGGAGTATACTGCTAAAGAAAGCTATCTGAATGCCATTAAGAAAGAATTGGACTGTAATCCATCCGGATTTCAACATCAAACACTGACGAATGATGCGGAAATTAGAAAAACTGTAGATGATCTTATTTATGGAGCTTATGGAGAGGATAATCCCCATACATTGGACTGGTACTTGTAAAAATAGAGGGTTTCCCCTCTATTTTTTTGTTCTTTATTTTGTGCAGTCACATACTAAATGTTTGTCATGGTTTTTGTTTGCTTCGCGACAAAAACACACGCCAAACATTTTTGAGGATGTATAACGCCAAATATTAATTTAACTTTTCTACTTCTTTTTCTTCTTTTTCTCTGAGATTTTTCTTTGTTCATAGTTGTATTTTGTGTGTTACTCTACATTAATGACCTTTTTATTAACGCTATTTCTATAGCTAAAAAAGTTTTCCTATCTTTGATAAGGAAAGCAAGAAGTATATAGGGCATATCCCAATATGTGTTATCCAATATACTGATATATAGTATTTTACATTTTGAAGGTAGTTTTTTTAGTAGTTATATAGGTAGTCTAATATATATTATATTATTATATATCAAATATTTATAAGGTAGTTTAAAAGGTAGTTTATGAAGAATATAAAGTTTTCGGACGAGACATATAATTTACTTGTTTTACTCAAAAAAGAAGAATCTTTCGAGTCTCTGTTAAATAAAATGGCTAACTATTTTATTAAGTCGGAACTGGATGTTTTTAATTTGCGTCCGTATGCAGAAGAAACCATTTTAAAAGAACTACAAATGATAAAAAAAGAGCAGGAGCGTACAATAAAAATTATCAAGGCTCAGGAGAAAGATTATAAAGCTCTTTTTGCTTCAAAAAATGACCTGAAAAATATCAAAATAAATAATGATAGGAGCGAAATTATTACCGTAGAAGATTTGCAAAATAACGGCATGACGCAAGAGGAACTGTTAAGCCTTATTGATGCGGCAAACGAAAATAATAGAGTGATAGACCATCAAAAAAAACAGATAGAAGAACTGGAGAGAAAGTTAGCTTCGGAGGTTGAAGGTTCACAAAATATTTCCTCAATTAATATATCAAATGAGCGAGCAGAAATAGAAGAAAGTTTAATACAAATGAGTTTCTCAGAATCTATTAGGGAACTAATAAAATATGAACGTGTAAAGCCGAGTGAACAGCGGGAATATGATAAAGATATATTCGAAAAAATGAAAGTCGTTTTAGAGGCATCCGTACAAATAGAGAATGAAGAAATTCAGGAAGCTTACAGTAAATTTATTTCCACACTTGAATATTTTGATATGATAAAAGTGTACTGGACGGATGATATAACGACAGAGCCATATTTAAAAGCAAAAAATCATTTGTTGTCACTCTTGTAATATGTATACAAAAATCAATATGCCTAATGGTCTGAATAGCGGAAGCTGCAAAGCGCTTGTAGAATATTTGGATAAAGAAGAAAAAGGATTTTTCTTTGATAAGCATAATGAGAAAGCACCAAAAGAAAGAGTGCAAAAAGAGATCGATAATAATGTATCCAAGCTTACAAAAACAGAAGATAAATTCTATATGCTATCCTTTTCCCCGAGCCAGTATGAATTAAAATCGATGGTCGGTAAAGAGGTGAGTGATATTAATGATCTTAACTTCGAGGAAAAAACTAAACTATATAACGATTTAAGGAATTATACTCATAATGCAATGGATATTTATGCGCAAAATTTCGACAGGGATAATGTCAAGAGTGGACAGGATCTAGTCTATTTTGCCCGAATAGAGACCGAGCGCACACACAACCACTTTGATAAGGAAGTAAAAGAAGGTAAGGCAAAGGTTGGCCAGAAAAAAGAAGGCCTGCAATTCCATGTCCACGTCATTGTCAGCCGCAAGTCCGCAGACGGAAAAGTAAAACTTTCTCCCAATACTCGATTTAGGGGCGCTAAGTGGGATAAGAACGGCACACAAATAACGCGCGGCTTTAACTATACAAATTTCACCCAATCCTGTTCCCGACAGTTTACGACTCAATTTAACATACCAACCCGCCAGAGCCACAGTAAAGGTACTTCCAATGTAAACGCTGGAATAAATAAGGCAACAGGAGCAATTAAGGGACAAGCCGTAAAACATGTGAACCAGCTTCTAGGCGAAAATTTGAAGATAGAACGTGCCACCTTATCAAAAGTTAAACAAGTTGTTTCGGTAGCAAAAAGTGTCTCTACTATAGCAACGGCAGTAACAGCAGGAACAAACCCAGTCAGCGCAACAAAGGCAGCCATAGACTTAGCAGTTAAAGCAGGGAAAGCAATACACGCAGCAGCAGGAATGTGAAATACTAATATATACACAAAACTATGAATACAACAATTTTATTAATTCTTATTGTATCTATTGCGATTGTCCTTTTAATCGTAATGTTTATTCCTAGTAAAAAAACAGGTAATACCAGTGGTAATAAACCGAGAGAAATTTTTGAGTTAAAAGCGGGAAGAAAAATCATTAAGTTTTTTAATCCGTATATTGGTTTTCTTGTCTATGGAGGGGCGGGAAGTGGAAAAACAAAATCCATAGCGAAGCCCTTACTGGAGCAATACATAAAAAATGGCTTTGCCGGATTTATCTATGATTATAAAGATTTTGATTTAACACAAACTGCCCGGCACTTATGTTTAAAGCACAA
>JAITVW010000197.1 GCA_031285605.1 Fusobacteriales bacterium
AAAAGAAAAAGAAATAGAAAAGAGAAGGGAGAATAAATAATGGCAATACAACACGGTATTTATATAAATGAAATAGACACGAAAGGTTTTTCAATAGTGGCAGCAGATACGGCAATTCCATTTATAGTAGGAACAGCACCAATAAATATAACAGCTGATACTGAAAATGTTAATAAAGTGATACTTTGCAATAACTTAACGGAATTTGTCGAAGCCTTTGGAACTTCAAAAAAAATTATGGACTATACATTGGTACAGGCAGCAGTTGTGTATTTTACACTTTATAGAACAGGACCGATTATATGTGTAAATGTATTAGACCCCAAAAAACATACCACTGCAGAAGAAACAAAAGAACTGAAAGTGGAAGAAGAAAAAGCAGTTCTTGAAGTTGAAGGAGTTCTGTTAGATAAAATAAAAGTAAAAAATAAAGGAGCTTCGACAGAATTAGTACTTGATACTGATTATATGCTGCAGTTTAATTCAGATGGTTATGTAGAAATACATATGTTAACTGCTGCCACAGATTTAGACGTTACATACAAAGCCTTGGATTCTTCAAAAGTAACAAAAGATGAAATAATCGGAGGAGTGGACCCGATAACATTTAAAAGAAAAGGCATGGAATTAATACACGAATCTTTTTCAAAATATAGAAAAGTACCAGGAATAATTCATGCACCAGGATATTCACACCATAGTGATGTTGCAGCTGTTATGGAAACAAAAACAAAAGGAATAAGCGGAGTTTTTCAAGCTCATGCAATTATAGATACACCGCATGATATGAATTATAGAGAAATTCCGGAGTGGAAAAACAGCGAAAATATAGTTGATGAGGACATAATAGCAACTTATGGACTATTGCAGCTGGGCGACGATATTTATTATCAGTCTTTACACTTAGGAGCATTAATGTCAACAGTAGACAGTGACGAAGGAGGAGTGCCTTCAGAATCACCTTCAAATAAAAACTATAAAATGGATAGTTTAGTTATTGAAGAGGACGGAAAGTATGTAAAAATCAATTTAGACTTAACACAGGCTAATTATTTGAATGAAAACGGAATAGCAACAGCTTTAAACTTTATAAACGGCTGGACAGCATGGGGAAACTATAATACCTCATATCCAAGCAGAACAGATATAAAAGATAAGTTTATTCCTGTAAAAAGAATGTTTAAGTGGGCCGGTAATACTTTAATATTGAGTACATGGCAGTTTATAGACAAAAAGTTCACTAATGTAAGAAGAGATGCAATAAATCTTACAATTGGTGACTGGCTGAAAGGAATGAACGGGGAACACTTGTATGGTTCCAAAGTAGAGTTAAGAGAAGAGGACAACCCACTAACACAATTACAAGATGGAGTTTTCAAATGGCATATAGATTTTAGTCCGATCATACCAATGCAGGCAGCAATATATGCTTTTGAATACAATTTAGAAGATTTACAGAATTATTATAATGGATAAGGAGGAATAAAATGACAGGGTTATTTATACCAAGTGCAGTAAATGCCGCAAAAGTCTATATAGATGGTGGAAAAATGCATGTAGGAATTGCAGAAGTAGATCTTCCAGAAGTGAAGCATACAACGGCGGAGCTGGAAGGATTTGATATAGGAGGAAAGCTGGAGGAACCAATAGTAGGACATACTGATCAGTTAGACCTCACATTAAAATTTATGTCATTAAATACGACTATAGATTATGTGAATAATCAAGATGTACACACAATACAGGTAAGGGCATCACACCAGTTTGTAGACCCGGCAACTGGGAAAAACGTATTTATAGGGATAAAAGTAGATGCAAGAGGTAAAATAAAGGAATTTAAGCCGGGAACAATAAAAACAGGAGAAAAGACAGACACAGAATTGGTAATGAGTTGTCAATATTACAAAGTAGCAATGGGTGGAACAGAAATGGTTCATATAGATAAGTTAAATCTTATCGGAAGTGTTGAAGGCATTGACCTAATGGCAACAATAAAAAATCTAATAAGCTAAGAAAAGGAGAAAATAATGGAAATAACATTAAGTAAAAAATACAATTTTGACGGGATAGAAGTGGATAAACTTGAACTTGATTTTGATAAGTTAACAGGAAGAACTTTAGTGCAGCTGGAGAAAGAATTTAAGAAAGAAAATAAAGGAGAACTTATACTGGTAGCAAATAATGCTTTTTCAGCAAAGGTAGCAGCTTATTGCTCTAATATAAGTGAGGATGACATTCTGGACATGTCAGCAAAAGATTTTAGTTCTATAACAGGAGAGGTAACAATTTTTTTGAACTCATAAAACCAATTGAAGAGGGGGAAACATATTCAGATGTTTTTAAAAGACAGATAGGACGGATTGTCGTGAAAGGAAATCAGGATAAATTAAGGCTTAATCTGTCTTTTGGAGAACTGGAAAATTTGGATATGTTTCAATTGGTTAGGTATATAGATATGATTGAAACATTGGAGAAGGAGATAAAAGATGGCTAAACGTATGGAGTTATTAGTTGAAATTGGTTCAAAATTAAATGCTAAGTTTGGATCCGTCTTTTCTTCTGCACAAAAACAAGTTTCCGCATTAGACAAACAATTAAAAGACTTGAATTCTAAAAAAGAAACATTTTCCCGTTATGAGAGCTTAAAAAAGGAGATGCTAGGAACAACAAAGGCAATAAATGAACAAAAAGCCAGATTAAGAGGACTGAAAAAAGGTTTAGACCAGATGGCAGATCCACAAAAACAAAAAAAATTAAAACAGGAAATAAAGCAAACTGAACAATCTATAGCAAAAATGACACGGGAATTAGGAAAACAGAAAACGGCTTTTCAGGGAGTCCGTGGAGAAATACAAAACGGCGGAGGATATAGACAATATAGGGAAGAAATACAGAAAACAGAAGAGCAGCTAAGACGGCTGGAACAACAGCAAAAAAGAACACAGCAGTTAAAGAACATACAAAGTGGTTTACAGAGTAAAGGGGAAGCTTTGAAGCAGTCAGGAGCAAATAATTTAAAAACAGGAGCAGTGACTGCAGCAGCTTTAACAATTCCGGTAAAACTTGCTTTAGATGATGAAGAAGCATATGCCGGAGTAAAAAAAGTCGCAAATATGGCAAACCCGGAACTTATGGAATTAAAAAAAGAATTACAAGGTTTAACTAAAGATATTCCAATTGTAAGTGAGGGAATGTATGAAATAGCAGAAGCCAGTTTGCAGGCTGGGATAGGAGCTGACAAGCTGGGAGAAGCCAAAATAAGAGAGGTATCTAATTTTACGAAATTGACAGCTAAAACGGCAACAGCAATGGATATAGCAGAAGCACAATCGGGTGAATGGCTTGCTACATGGAAACAAAACCTTAAATTATCAAATGAGAGTGTACAGGAATTAGCGGACCGAATGAATTATCTTTCAGACCAAAATAACGCAAAAGCAGAGGATATAGCAAGTATATTTAATAAGTCTTTTGGTACGGGAAAAGTTGCAGGGTTTAAAGAATCAGAAATGATAGCACTTGCGACTTCAATAAAAGCAGCAGGAGTAGAAACAGAACAGGCTGGAACTCATTTAGACATAATGATACGTCGTTTAGGAATGGGGGATGCAGCTTCTAAAAAAACAAGAGCGGCTTTGCAAGGTTTGGGAATGGATGCACAAAAAGTGGCAAGTGAAATGCAAAAAGATGCATCCGGAACATTTTTAAAAGTGCTGGAAAAAATTCAACAATTGCCAGCTGACAAACAGTTAGGGGCAGCAGTTGATATCTTTGGAGGAGATGCCGGAAAATCGGCTGCAAAGTTTGTCGCCAGTACTGATATTTTAAAGAAAAATTTAAAAGAAATGGAAGGTATTGACTGGCAAGGCTCTATAGATGCAGAGTTTGCGAACAGAAGTGCAACAGACATGAACAGATTAAAACTAAGCTTGAATGCATTAAAAATAATGGGGATACAGTTAGGAGCAAGCTTAGCACCGACTTTCACACAATTGGTTGTGTCATTAACTCCAATGATTGATAAATTGGCGGCTTTTATAT
>JAITVW010000216.1 GCA_031285605.1 Fusobacteriales bacterium
TAATATAACTATCCTAGAATACAACCCTGATTTTTTATCTGGAAATTTTTTAATAGTTTAAATTATAACTATCCCAAAAAATATCGTAAAAAAATATACATTCTTTCATAAATATGAAACTTATGCTATTATAATAAAAGATAATTTGTACAAGGAGTACTTTATGAATAATTACTATAAGGAATATTTTGAGAATATGAAAATTAAGGAGAGTGTAATGGACGGCATAATATGTATAGATGGAGTAGTCGGTGTAGGTAAAAGTACACTGGGAAAGCTGATAGCTGAAAAATACAGCATGATTTTTTTTGAAGAGCCTGTGGTTAATAATCCTATATTAGATAAATTTTATTATGATAAAAAAAGATACAGCTTTCCGCTGCAGATATTTTTTCTGAATAAGAGATTCAAAGCCATGAAAGAAGCAGCAAAAATAAATAAATGTGTAATGGACAGATCAATATACGGGGATGTTATATTTTCCAGAATGCTGATGGAAGATGGAGATATGACACATGAGGAATTCGAGCTTTATGAGGAACTCCTTTATAATATGCTGGAACACATCCAAAAACCGAAGCTGATGATCTATCTGGAAACAAGCACAGATTCAGCCATGGAGAAAATAAAAAAAAGAGGGAGAGAATATGAACTGGTAGTTCCGAGGAGATACTGGGAAAGTCTTAATGCGAATTACGGAGCATATTTTGAAAACTATAATATTTCGGATATTTTGAAAATAAATGTAGATAATATGGATTTTGTTTCTAATTTTGAAGATAAGGAACGTATATTGAAACTCATTGATAATAAAATAAAAGAGATTGAAAATCAGATAAAATAAAGGATATCCAAAGGAAAAAAAGCTAAGACAGAGATTGTAAATTGTCAGCATTATAAGAAAAATATTTTTTTTATAAAACTCCTTTAGAAATCCTGTTTTTAGAGCTTTTTATATAAGAGAATAAAAAAGTAAATAAATTACTATATTATTATATAGAAAATATAGTATAATTAATTTAATAATTTTTTTGAGGTGAGTATTGTGGATGATTTTTTGAGAGTAATGAATTCAGATAGATATCAATATACTGAAAGTAACGTATTTATCGAAGAAAAAATGGAAGACAGAATTGCGACATTTGATATGTTTTTCAGAAAAGCAGAAGGGGACGGGTTTGCAGTGGTTGCCGGGATATCTGATGTTTTGGAACTGATAGATATCATTAATAATACTGATGAAAAAACTAAAATAGAATATCTGAGCAGGGTAATACAAGAGAAATATCTTGTAGAATATCTCTCAACCATGAAATTTACCGGCTCTGTAAGCGGACTGCGTGATGGTGAAATAGCTTATCCGAATGAACCGGTACTTACAATAACAGCACCATTAATACAGGCTAAAATTTTGGAAACCCCTGTTTTGAATATTTTGAATCATCAGATGGCTGTGGCAACAAAAACATCAAGGGTAACAAGAGCAGCCAAAGATATACCGGTGTCAGCTTTCGGGAGCAGAAGAGCCCATGGCTTTGACAGTGCGGTAAGAGGAGCAAAAGCATCATACATAGCAGGGTGCGATTCACATTCTAATCTTGTGACAGAATATTTGTACGGAATAAAAAGTATAGGAACAATGGCACATTCATATGTTCAGAGTTTCGGTGTAGGCGAAAAGGCTGAATATACAGCATTTGACAAGTTTATAAAGCATAACAAGGAAGAAAGACACACTCTCATACTGCTTATAGACACTTACAATACACTAGAAATGGGACTGAAAAATGCAATAAAAGCTTTTCAGGCAAACGGCATAGATGATACTTACGAAGGATCATACGGTATCAGACTTGATTCCGGAGATCTGGCTTATTTATCGAAAAAATGCAGGGCTGCGTTGGATGAAGCCGGACTGATTAAAGCAAAGATAGCTCTGACTAACAGTCTTGACGAATATCTGATAAGATCACTGCTGGATCAGGGAGTAAAAGCAGATTTATTCGGTGTAGGTGATTCGATTGCTGTTTCTAAAGACAGACCATGCTTCGGCGGAGTTTATAAAATAGTGGAGATAGACGGAGAAAGACTGATAAAGCTGTCAAATGATATAATAAAAATATCAAATCCCGGGAAAAAAGAAATATACAGACTGTTTGAAAACGAAAAGGCTGCAGCGGATCTTGTCGTATTAAAAGAAAAAGATTCTGATACGGAAAAGATACTTATGAAAAAAGAGCTTGTAATAGTAGATGAAAATAACAGATTTAATTCTTATAAATTCAAAGAAAATGCTTATGATTTTGAAAAAATAACAAAAGATTTTATAGTGGACGGAAAAAAAACAGATGAGTATGATGAGCTTACAGATATCAAAAAATCTAAGTCACATTATGAAAACAGGCTTACACAGCTTTTGAAAGGGCATAAAAGACTGGATAATCCTCATACATATATGGTAGATTTATCAATGGATCTGTATCATTTGAAATCATCGCTCATAAAAAAAATAAAAAGTCAGATGCAAAATCTGGACGAATAAAAAGTACAACTGTTTATTACAGTATTTACGCAATAAAATACAGCATGTAAAAAATTCTTTATGTATTTGAATTTTTATATGCTATAATAGAGATCATAGTCATTTATGATTCAGGAGGATTGATAATTGGAAAGAAATTTAGAAATAAAAGGAGTGAAAAAGACTTTTGGAAAAGATGAAATTCTGAAAGGTGTAGATTTAGATATAAAAAAAGGTGAATTTTTCTCTGTGTTAGGACCGTCAGGATGTGGAAAAACTACAATTTTAAGAATGATTGCCGGTTTTATAAAGCCTGACGAGGGAGAAATTCTTTTAAATAATGAAAGAATAGATAAAATAGATCCGAATAAAAGAAATGTCAATACAGTATTTCAAAATTACGCATTGTTTCCTCATATGACAGTGTTTGATAATGTGGCATTTCCTCTGAAGATAAAAAAAGTTTC
>JAITVW010000243.1 GCA_031285605.1 Fusobacteriales bacterium
TTATTCAGGATTTTTGGAACTTTTATAAATAAATTAAAGAAAAAAGAGATTGACACAATGTAAAATTACAGGTATTATAATTATGAAAAAGTTAACCATATAATCTTGAAATAAGGTCAAGAGTTTCTACAAACTGCCGATAACAGTTTACTATGGGGCAGTTTTAAATTATTAAAACTATTAAACCCCATTAAATAATGGGGATTTTTGATTCAAAAAACAATAGGAGGACTGAGATGATTTCAAAATTTTTTGGTTTTGAAGCAAGGGAAACAAACTTAAAGCAGGAAATAATAGGAGGTTTGACTACTTTTCTTACAATGGCTTATATTGTAATAGTAAATCCGGCAATATTAAGTGACGGAACAGGTATGGACAAGGGAGCATTGATTACGGTAACATGCCTTGCAGCTGCAATAGGATGTCTGCTTGCAGCATTTATAGCTAATATGCCTATAGCAATGGCACCCGGAATGGGGATGAATGCATTCTTTACGTACTCACTGGTTGTGGGAAGAGGAATACCATGGGAACAGGCATTAGGAATAGTATTTTTATCAGGTGTAGTATTTTTAGCATTAACACTTATGAAAATAAGAGAAAAAGTAGTGGATTCTATTCCAATTGTAATAAGATATTCAATAGCAGCAGGTATTGGTCTTTTCATAGCTTTTATAGGTCTGCAGAATATGGGATTGATAGTAGCAAATCCGGCAACTTTAATAGGAATAGGGAAATTTACTCCGGCAGTAACTTTGGGTGTCATAGGTCTTTTTATTACAGGATTTTTTGAATTAAAAAAAATAAAGGGAGGAATTTTATACGGAATCTTAATAACAACTGTAATCGGCATAATCACAGGGAATGCAAGTCTGCCGTCTACTGTAGTTTCACTGCCGCCAAGCATAGAGCCAACATTCTTGAAGTTTGATATAATAGGAGCATTGAAAATATCATTTATAGGACCGATATTCTCTTTTATGTTTCTTGATCTCTTTGATTCAATAGGAACAATCATAGCTTGTGCGAAAGCAGCCGGACTGGAAGATGAAGACGGAAATGTAGCGGATATCGGGAAAGCCCTTGAAGCTGACGCCATAGCAACTGTAGCAGGGGCGGTGTTAGGAACGAGCACAACAACAACATTTGTAGAATCAGCAGCCGGGGTAGCAGATGGTGCCAGAACAGGATTTTCTTCAATAGTAGTAGCAATATGTATGATATTGACATTATTTTTTGCACCGGTTATAGGAATAGTCCCGGGTTATGCAACAGCTCCTGCATTGATAATAGTGGGTGTATATATGTTTAAAAATCTGCTTAACATAGATTTTAATAAAATAGAAGTAGCAATACCGGCTTTTCTTACAATAATAATGATGCCTCTTGCCTATAGTATAAGCACAGGAATAAGTTTCGGATTTATTTCATATGTAGCAATTGAGATATTTCAGGGGAAGATAAAAACTATAAATCCTGTTATGTGGATAATAACAATACTGGCAATAATAAATCTGGCTATGTAATATAATTGGTAGTAAAAAGAATAGTTCAGAATGATAGAGGACCGGCGGAAACTTATAACAAAGAGAATGGAATTTTTGAAAAATATACTTAAAATATTTTATTGGAATATAATTAATTATTCAAAAAATAAGCAGTTTCGCTTGACATAGCAGACTAAATCTAATATAATAGTAAGGTATAATCCTTTCCCACAAAGGAACCGTTATCCTTAAATAAAAAAATTTAGGAGGATAAAGTGAATAATAAATACACTAAGAACTTGAAAAAAGAAGAAGTAGTAAGAAATTGGTACGAAATTGACGCAGAAGGAAAAGTACTAGGGAAAATAGCTGTGGAAATAGCTGTTAGACTAATGGGAAAACATAAGCCAATTTATACACCACATGTTGACGGTGGAGATTTCGTTGTTGTAACTAATGCTGATAAATTCATAGTTACAGGAAATAAAATGCTTGATAAAAAATACTACAGACATAGTGGATACCCAGGTGGATTAAAAACTAGATCTTTGGAAGAGATGTTAGATAAAAAACCTACTGAAGTAATAAGAATAGCCGTTAAAAATATGCTGCCGAAAAATAAATTAGGAAGAGAAATGATTAACAGACTAAAAATTTATAAAGGCACAGATCACAGACATGATGCACAAAAACCTGAAAAGATAGAATTATAGGAGGATAAATTAATGGCAAATAAAATTCAATATTGGGGAACTGGTAGAAGAAAGACTTCAGTAGCAAGAGTAAGATTAATTCCTGGAGAAAATGGGATAGTTATAAATGGTAAAGAAATGAGAAGTTATTTTGGCGGAAGAGAGCTTTTAGCTAAGATAGTAGAGCAACCTTTAACACTTACAGAAACTTTGACTAAATATGGAGTGAAAGTAAATGTAAACGGAGGAGGAAATACTGGACAAGCTGGAGCTATAAGACATGGTGTTTCAAGAGCGTTACTTGAAGCTGATGAGAATCTGAAAAAAGCCTTAAAAGAAGCTGGATTCTTAACAAGAGATTCAAGAATGGTAGAAAGAAAGAAATACGGAAAGAAAAAAGCAAGAAGATCGCCACAATTTTCAAAAAGATAATATTATGTTTTTT
>JAITVW010000251.1 GCA_031285605.1 Fusobacteriales bacterium
AGTGAACTAATAGATTTGATACTGAAATATGATATAAGATCGTATTTGAAAAAAGAAAGCAGAAAGAAAAATGTCATAAAATTTATTTCAAATGCAGAGAACTGATATTTCTAATAATGAAAATGTTTTATAGGATACAGGTACCTTGAAATCACGGGATAATCATTACTCAAATATCAGTCAGGCAGAGTACCGGGGAAAACATATAAAACAGTTCATAATATTTTTAACTATATAAATAAGGAGGTAGAGAATGCACAATTTATCTGATTATTTTAAAAGAGATCTTATATTTCTTGATTTTGAATCTGATAATCAAATTGATTTTTTTGGTAAGATTTACAAAATACTTAAAGAAAGGGGCGATGTAACATTTTCTTTTCTAAATTCAATAACAGAAAGGGAGAAGGAATTTCCCACCGGGCTGGATCTGGGGAAATATAAAACAGCAATACCGCACACTGATCCCGAACATATTAATACAGAGGCTGTAGTTTTTGTAAGAAATAAAAACAAGATAGTATTCAGGGATATGGGAATGGATATGAATGATCTGGAGACTGATTTTATATTTGTTCTGCTGGTAAAAAAGAACGGGGAACAAATAGAAGTTTTAGAAAATCTGATGAATCTTCTTTCAGAGGAAAAACTGCTGGATAAATTGAAAAATGCAGAGACAGAGGAAGATATATATAATTTATTAAGAGAAAAAACAGAATAAACGGGAGGAAATATTATGAAAAGAATTATCGTAGCATGCGGTTCAGGAGTAGCAACATCACAAACAGTAGCTTCAAAAGTAGAAAAACTTTTGAGGGAGAAAAAGATAAATGCAAAAGTAGAAGCAGTGGATATAAAATCATTGAAAACATATTTGAAGCAGAGTGATGTGTATATTTCCATAGTACCGGTCAAAGAAAAGGCGGGAATACCTGTATTAAGCGGTATACCTTTTTTGACAGGAGTAGGAGTAAATGAAGAACTGGAAAAATTAATTAAAATAATAAACAGTTAGTACGGTAACAGCAAAGCAATAAAATATCCAAGGAGGTTATTTAAATTATGAAAGAGATTATCAACTATATTCTGAATGATTTGGGAGCACATGTTTTTCTGCCTGTGATAATGATAATAGTGGGTTTGACAGTCAGAATGAAATTTAAGGATGCATTTTCATCAGCATTAACACTTGGTGTGGCATTTCTGGGTATGGGAATGGTTCTTGGATTTATGTTTAATTCCATAGGATCTGCATCTGAAAGCTTTGTAAAAAATACAGGACTGCAGTTAAATGCAATTGATACAGGATGGTCTCCACTGGCTTCTGTCGCATGGGGATGGCCTTATGCATTTTTCCTTTTTCCGGTACAAATAGGGATAAATATAATTATGCTTGCCACAAAACAGACAAATACTCTGAATGTGGATTTATGGAATGTATGGAATAAAATTCTTACAGCAGTATTTGTAACGGCAATTTCGGGAAGTATAACGGCCGGGCTTGCGGCCGGAGCTGCAGAAGTATATTTTGAGCTGAAAAATTCTGATCTTACACAGGCTGAAGTATATAAAATAACTAAGATACCGGGAGTGGCATGTCCGCATTCTATGGCATTGTTTAATGTAATAGTATATCCCTTTGATCTGCTTTTGAGAAAAATTCCGTTTTTTAACAGACAGCTTGATGCAGAACATCTTAAAGATAAAATAGGAATATTTGCAGAAAATCATGTGATGGGATTTATAGTAGGAATTCTTATAGGAATATTTGCGAGATATGATGTGAGTCAGATACTTACATTAGGGGTACAGGCTGCAACAGCATTAAGAATATTTCCCATGGTGGCTAAATTATTTATGGAAGCTCTTGCACCTATTTCAGACGCAGCAAGTGAGTTTATGAAGAAAAGATTTCCCGGAAGAGAATTTTATATCGGGCTGGATTGGCCGTTTCTTGCAGGATCGTCTGAATTATGGGTAACTACTATAATTCTGGTGCCTGTTACAATATTATTTGCCGTAATATTACCGGGAAATAATGTACTCCCGTTCGGCGGAATTATTAATATCTGTATAGCTGTTCCGCTGTTGATAGTAACAGGCGGAAATCTTCTCAGAATGATAGTAATAGGAATAGTAACTACACCTGTTTTCCTGTATGTAGGTACTTATTTTGCACCGACTATAACTGAGCTTGCAAGAAAAGTCGGTACAGTGGAAATTCCCGCCAATTCAATGATAACTTGGTCGAGCATGGAAGCTCCGGTATTCAGATTTGTCTGGTCATATGCTTTTGGAATAATGAAAGGAAACTTTACGGGAGTTATTTTTCTGGCAATATGGCTGGCTTTATGGGTTTTTTATATAAAAGGTATGAAGAAAAGAAGGGAAGAAGAACTGAAAGCAGAAACGGCGGAGGCATAAAATGATATATACGTTCACTTTGAATACAGCAATAGACAGAATAATTTACTTTGAAGAGGAGCTGGAAAGAAAGAAAAATAATAAAATTTCACGTTGTTTATATGATGTAGGCGGAAAAGCAACACATGTTTCCATAATTCTGTCACAGCTGGGAATTGACAATATTGCTGCAGGATTTATAGGAACAGAAAAAGGCGGACTGCTTAAGGAGCTTTTGAAAAAATATAATGTGAAATCAGAATTTATAGTTCAAGAGGGAAAAACGAGAGAATCCTTTATACTTGTGGATAATTCCGGAAAAGGAAGCTTTATGATTACAGAAAAAGGGTTTGCCGTAAGTGAAGAGTCATATGAAAAAATTATCGGCTATATGAATGAAAAACTTAAAAACGGAGATACAGCAGTATTCGCAGGAAGCCCGCCTCCGGGAATAAATGAAGAAAAATACAGAAGGCTTTTGCGGACGGCTAATGAAAAGAATGCAAAGCTGTTCGTGGATTGTTCGGGAAAATTTTTGAAAACAGCGATACAGGAAACTCCTTTTTTGATAAAGCCTAATAAAGATGAATTTGAAGAATTTATTTCAAAAAGCGGAATAAATGATGAGAATGAATATATACCTTATATGGAAAAGCTGCTCGATTCCGGGGTAAAAAATGTCTTGCTGTCTCTGGGAAAAGTCGGGAGTATGCTTGCAATGGAAAACAGGGAAATATACAGAATATATCCTCCCAAAATAAAAGAAATAAATGATACGGGAGCAGGAGATTCATTCGTAGGGGGAGTAGTAGCCGGAATTGTTGGGAACAGTGATCTGCTTGAAGCTGTAAAATCTGCTACGGCAATAAGTGCTTCCAAAGTAGCAAGCGGAATGAGTTCAGGATTTAATAATGAAGAAGTAAAAGAGTTTTTGAAAGAAATAAAAATAAAAAAACTAAAATAACTGAGGAGGATAAAAATGTTATATCAAAAAGAAAGAGAAGAAATGTGCGAAGTGGTAAAGGTAATGTTTGACAGGGATTTGACAAATGCAGCAGGCGGGAACCTAAGCGAGAGAATGAATAAAGAGCATTTTATAATGACTCCGACTTTAATGGCTCAGCAGCAGCTTTGTAAACCGGAGCCTGAAGATATTCTGGTAGTGGATAAGGATCTTAATGTAATAGAAGGGAGAGGAAAAGTAACAAGGGAAATAAATATGCATATGGCGGTATACGAAGTTTCTGATTCGGTAAAAACAGTAATACATGCCCATCCAAGAGAAGCAATGGTTTTTGCATGTCTCGGACTGGAAATAGAGCACCTTTGTGAAAATACTGTAAAGCTGGGAAAAGTAGAAACACTTCCGTTTTCTACGGCTACTACAGAAGAGCTCGCAAAGACCGTAAAGGATTATATGACGAAAAGAAAAGATGAACTGGAAAAACACCCGATAGCGGCACTTTTGAACAAGCACGGAATTATACTTGCAGATAAGGGCGGATTAAAAGCAGCATATGATGTACTTGAAAGAATAGAGTATGAGGCTTATGTGAACATTCAGGCAAAGCTTCTGAGATTAACAGAATATATTGATTTAAGCGATGACAGAAAATTAAATTATAATATGGAGGAATAAAGTGACAAAATTTGAACAGAGAGTATTGATTATTTTAAGTTTTCTGCTTTTGGTCGCAGGTTATGTTTCAGGAAATATTATAATTAGTTTATTTGCCCTTTTTATAAGTTTATTATTATGGAAGAAAAACAAAAAAACGGATACATACAGAGGAGGAAAAAATGGAAATAGAACTGACAGTTAACAATACATCAGGACTGCATTCCAGACCGGCCGGAAAGCTGGTAAATATAGCGGTAAAATTCAAGTCGGAGATAATGCTGTATAATGGAGATAAAACAGCTAATGCCAAAAGAATTTTATCACTTTTAAAATTAGGGGCAAGTAAAGGAAGCAGAATAAAAGTAGTTATTGCGGGAGAAGATGAAGAAGAAGCAATGACGGAGATAAAAAAATTGTTTTATAATAATTTCGGGGAGTAAAAAAAACAGCTTTCGGGAAACAGATATGTGTGTGGCATATCTGTTTTTTATCGGGTAGAGATAACTGTGCCGGAAGTGAAAAAATTTATTGAATCAGCAGAAACCTTTATAAAAAAACAAAAAATAATGAAAAACTAAGAAAAAGAGATTACAATATATAAAGATTAGAATTTTATAAAAAAATTGAAAGTTTAATAAAAAAATAAAAAACGGAGTGTGAGTGACTATGGAAATAATTCATAAAAAAGAACAGAAACAGTTTGAAGCACGGGAAAGTAATGAAATACTGGGACATATGACTTATACATGGATAGGGGACGATAAATTCATTATAGACCATACTGTGGTAGAAATTCCGGCGGAAGGAAAAGGAGTGGGAAAGAGCCTGGTAATGGCGGGTGTTGATTTTGCCAGAAAGAATAATCTGAAAATATTGCCTTTATGCCCGTTTGCAAAATTAATATTCGACAAAAATAATGATATTCACGATGTTTTAATGAAATAAAATTTTTGATAATAAGATATTTAAGAGAGCTGCCTGAAAAACAGTTCTTTTTATATGGAAACCGGCTTATGGTAATTAAACTAAAAAATGGGATTGAAGTTAATGCAGATAGATATACCGGTATTTAGTATGAAAAACCGGACACTGTACCGGTTAAATTATAATAAAACAGATATTTTACAGTCAGTATAATACACAGCGGCAGGCTGATTGTTTATTTGTAAAAATGTCTGATTTGTGATATAATTTTTAGGTTAAAAATAATGAAAATGAAGGAGCAGGTAATGTTTCAGAAATTAGATGATGTAGTAAAAAAACATGAGGAACTTACACAGTTATTAATGGATCCTGTGGTAACAAGCGATCCTAAGAAAATAATGGAATATAACAAAGCATTAAACAGTATAAATGATGTGGTGGAAAAGTATAAATACTATAAGGATAAAAAAGAAGAACTGGCTTCATTAAAAGAAGATCTGAAAAATGAAAAAGACAACGAAATGAAGGAAATGATTCTGGAAGAAATAAAAAATACAGAAGAAGAAATACCTGATATAGAAGAGGAATTGAAGATACTTTTACTGCCTCAGGATCCTAATGATGAGAAGAACGTAATTATGGAAATAAGAGCCGGAGCAGGAGGAGATGAGGCAGCATTATTTGCTTACGATATCTTTAGAATGTTTTCAAGATATGCAGAAAGAAACAAATGGAAAGTAGAAGTAATAGACAGAAATGATATAGGAGTAGGCGGACTAAAAGAAATAGTATTCCTGATAAAGGGAAAAGGAGCATATTCCAAGCTAAAGTATGAAAGCGGCGTTCACAGAGTGCAAAGAGTTCCTGACACAGAATCTTCAGGAAGAATACATACATCAACTATCACAGTGGCTGTACTTCCTGAAATTGATGATGTAAGTCAGGTGGAAATAAATCCCGGTGATTTGAAAGTAGATACATACAGAGCAAGCGGAGCCGGCGGTCAGCACGTAAATACCACTGATTCGGCAGTAAGAATTACACATATTCCCACTGGTATAGTGGTAACTTCACAGGATGAAAGATCACAGCTGAAAAACAGAGAAAGAGCAATGAAAGTACTGGCTTCAAAGATTTATGAAATGGAAGTGGAAGAACAAAGAAAAACTGTAGAAAGTGAAAGAAGATTACAGGTAGGTTCAGGTGACAGATCAGAGAAAATAAGAACATATAATTTTCCGCAGGGAAGAGTAACAGATCACAGAATAAAGCTTACATTACATAAACTGGATCAGGTTCTGGACGGGGATCTGGCTGAGCTGATAGATGCATTAACAGCATACGCACAGGCGGAACTTTTGAAGGCAGTCGGTGAGAATGAATAGGTTAATTGATATATTGGAGAAATCCAAAAAATATCTTGAAGACAATAAAACAGAAAATTCGAGAATAGAAACCGAGCTAATCCTATCACAGGTCTTAAATCTGGATAGGATTATGCTTTATGCATATTTTGACAGAATTCTGACTGATGATGAAATGTCCGAAATAAGGGCTTTACTGAAAAATAAAATAAACCCGGAAGAAATTCCAGAAAAAAATGATGATATAAGTCTGAAAACACTAATGGATCAGAGCATAAAATATTTGGAAAACCACCGGATAGAAGAAGCAAGGCTGACTGTAGAGCTTATTTTTTCCCATGTACTTTCTATTAACAGAATGATGCTTTTTACAAAGTATACGATACAGCCTGAAGAAGAGAAAAAAAATAAAATAAGAAATCTTCTGAAGCTGAGGGCAAAAGATAAAATACCGCTGCAATATCTTCTGAATGAAGAGGAATTTTACGGGAGACTTTTTTATATTAATAAAGGTGTATTAATCCCAAGAAATGAAACTGAAATAGTGGTGGAAAGAGCATTACAGGAACTGAAAGAAACTGCAGCTCCCAATATTCTGGATATAGGTGCCGGAAGCGGGGTAATTTCCATAACTATTGCTAAAGAAAAACCGGATTCCAAAATTCTGGGAATAGATATATCAGATAATGCTCTGGAAATTGCAAATAAAAATAAAGGACTGCTAAAAGCTGATAATGTAAAGTTTTTGAAGTCGAATTTATTTCAGGAAGTAAATTATCACAGCTTTGATATGATAATTTCAAATCCTCCATATATTCCAAAATCAGAATACGATACACTCAGTGATGATGTTAGAATGCATGAACCGGAAGAAGCTTTGACCGCTGAAAATGAAGGATTGTTTTTTTACTACGAAATAAGCAGAAATGCTTCGGATTATCTGAAAAACGGAGGAAGGCTTATATTTGAATGTGGATATAATCAGGCGGAAATCATAGAAAATATAATGAAAGAAACCGGATATAAAAATATAGAGATATTTAAAGATTTAAACGGAATAAACCGAGGAATTACAGGGATTTTTTTCAAGGAAGAATAATAATTTTCCAATGATAAAAAATAAAACCGTTCATTTTTTCTGTTTGTCGGTAAATACCGATTCT
>JAITVW010000305.1 GCA_031285605.1 Fusobacteriales bacterium
CGCTGTACCGGTTACCGATTTTTTCTTAATTACATTATATCAAATATATAACATAAAAAAGTATTTTTTTCTATTTATATATGAATTTATATTTTAATCCGGAAACTTTTCGTAATCATTTTTATTTTTAGAACCGGCTGACATACACTCTTTATTATTTATTTTTGCCCCTTCAGGTGCTTCTATTATTCCTTCCAGTACAGGATCATCAGTTTTTTTCTGCCATTCCAGAAGCTTTATTCTCATTTCTTCGAGAATCCCGCTGTATTCAGCCTTCCCTGCTACATTTCTGCTTTCACCCGGATCAAAGTATAAATCATAAAGTATTTCCATTTCTTTTTTCATATCCAAAAGACCGTTTTCCACAAGAAATTCTTTTACTTCGGAATCATCCATATTGGAATAATTATACTTATCATATGTCTTATCAAAATACCTTATATATTTATATCTTTCATTCCTTACACATCTTGCAGGTTCGTATGATGTATGATAATTAATCTCTGCATATATCTCCTCCCTTACCTTTTTATTTTCATAAAGAAGGGGAATCAGTGATTTTCCCTGAAGCCACTCCGGCTTCTCCACTCCCGTCAGCTCACACAGGGTAGGAAAAATATCAATATGCGAAACCATGGCATCTATTACCCTTCCCTGTTTCTTCTGTTTCGGATCTCTGATTATTAAAGCTACGCCTATTCCGCTGTCATTCAAAAAACATTTATCAAACGGATTAGCTACACCATGGTCAGTAGTAAAGATTATTATTGTCTTTTCATAAAGTCCCGCTCCTTTTAATGCTTCTATTACGGTTTTTATACAATCATCCGCCATCTTTGCCGAATCCATATATCTGGCTGTATCCGCCCTGTTATTTTCATTATCATAAGTTCTCGGCGGCAGTTCTACATAATCAGGATCAGTATTATTTTCCGGAATAACAGGATATTTTCTGTGAGTACTAAACATACCGAATGACATAAAAAATTTTTTGTTGGTTTTAGCAGCTTCTTTAATGTATTCTGCTGTCTCGGCAGCATTATTTCTGTCCCAGTAAACAAGTTCTTCCTCATTGTCTTTTTCAGGCACAGTAGTAATATCACAGCTGTAGCCTATTACCTTTGCAGCTTTATCATAATTCAGCCAGGAATCCGCCTCATGCTGTACACCGGATAAAACAGTTTCATAATCATAATTTTTCAGATAGCTTGCAAGATGCTTACTGTAATCATTTATTTTAAAGCCTCTGTGAGCAAGCCCGAGCATTCCGTTATTATGTGCATACATCCCTGTCAGCAGCACCGACCTGCTGGGTGAACATGTCGGTGCCCCGCAGAATGCCTTTCTAAAAACAACGGCATCCTTGGCAAACTCCAACAAATAATCAGTCGGCACGTTATATCCGTACGGCTTCAAAAATCTTCCGGAATCATGTGTGTGTATGTATAAAATATTCATTACTTTTTACCTCCTTGTTATTCCACCCATATAGGTGATGACCATGCTATATTTCCGTCTCTCTGAAAAACCTTTACCATATAAAAGTCTTTTTCTTTCTTTTTATCTGTTGTTACAGTT
Source organism: Fusobacteriales bacterium (assembly GCA_031285605.1). Taxonomy (GTDB): domain Bacteria; phylum Fusobacteriota; class Fusobacteriia; order Fusobacteriales; family Leptotrichiaceae; genus Sebaldella. Next base: position 1,579 of record JAITVW010000305.1, read on the forward strand.
TCCCAGTATACTTTATATCCTTCTTCGGGAGTTCCCCTATGAAGCAGGACTTTATATGCATTATGATGAAAATTATCATTTCTGTAAAATTCATCAAATCCGAATCTTTCTTTTGAGAGCTTTCTTGCTTCCTCCTCAAAACTGATAAGCCGGGTATCGGCAAGAATACTTCTCACTGAATATGCAAATTTTTTACCGTCTATTGTGATTTCTATAACTGAATCAATGTCTGCCCTGATTTCAAATATAAAGCTTTCTGTTGTTACAGGCGACGGTCCCATCCACTTCCCGCTCTGGGAAGTCTTATATGTAACCAGTTCAAATTCACACTGATCCTTTTTATCCCATATCAGCTTTTGACCGTATGAAGTCCAGCATTTTTCTATACTTATTATTTCTCCTGAAGTTCTTAAGCTCCCATTCCATTTTTTCATTGTTATATCAGGATAAATTCTTAAATCAGGTCCCCATCCAAATTCTGCACGAAACTTAAATGTTACTTCTCCGGTAATTTCTTTTTCTTCCCATTTTCCGGAATGTGTATATACTTTATCAAGCACTCCGTTTCTGATGAGCTCTATTCTGTCTACAGTATCTCCGGCTTCTGCTTCTATTATATGGTCATAAGATGTTCTGCTGCTTATCTTATCCCCCATTACAGCATCTCCTATGCTGTACTTTAATTTTATTTTGTTTCCTGTAACACCGTAAACATGTTTTTTTTGCATTGCTTCCCATATTTTTTCCTTTGTATTATCCTCGGCATAACATGCCATCAGTCCGTGACCGTACATTGCCGGTACTGAATGATTATCCCCGGAAGCTGTTATTCCCACTTCATGTCCGTTTAGCAAACCGTCAAACACTGATGTCCCCCCCGTTCTCGGTCCCATATGAATATGACGCTGCATATGCAGGTCTGTATATCCGCTTTCTGATGAACCGTGAGATGAATATATTTCTATAAACGGAGAATAATCAGGATTATGAGTTTCCCAGTTTTTCCCTCTGTTTCCCGGTGCATAAGCAGGATGATGCGGTATGGCAATTGCTCTGCCCAAAGGAAGCAGACTGCATAACTCCTCGTATCTCAAAGGAACAAAAAGCCCGTTATTATCTCCAAGATAAAATACATTATGATCTCCGTCAAGACCTGACCCCTGCCATTCATATCCTGCAAATACAGGAATCTTTCCTTTTTTTCCGGCTTCGGAATTTTTATCCTTACAGAATTCCTGTACTTTCTCCCAGTCAGCTTCTCTTATTTCCTTATCATAAATATCTTCTATTACCAATCCTGAATCGAGTTTTCTCATATAATAGGGATAATATGCCACTGCCCAGAAGTCAGTTACTTCTTTGGCAAATTCATACCATTTTTCCATTTCATTTATCTGATTATGATGTATATTTGAATGCAGATCCGCCCAAAGCAGTTTATGGTTTTTCATTCTTTCTCCCTGCCGTTCTCTATATTTCAATACTTTTTATATATGCTTCCAAATCATTTTTTATTATATTGACAGTTGGTCCGTAGACTACCTGAATCGAATTTCCTTTGCTTATGATTCCTACTGCGCCTGTTCCCTTTAATTTTGGTTCATTTACTTTAGTTCCGTCCTTTAATGTTACACGAAGTCTTGTGGCACAGTTATCAATATCTGCTATATTCTCAAGACCGCCGAGTCCGTCTAGAATTGCCTGTTCTTTTTTACCGTCGGTAATACTTCCGCCTTTTCCGTCATCCATCATTACATCATCTGATTCATCCCCTCTTCCCGGAGTCTTATAATTAAATTTTTGAATCATAAATTTGAATGAAAAATAATATACAAAAAACAAAGGTATTCCTATTAACAGCAGATACAGATATCCGGTTTTTGCATTCCCCTGCATTACTCCGAATAACAAAAATTCTATTACTCCTGCCGAAAAAGTGGAACCTATGGTAATATCCGCTATGGTAGTTATCACAAAACACAAGGCAAAATATACACAGCTGACAAGATATAAAACAGGCGATGCAAAGAGAAGAGCAAAGTCAATAGGCTCTGTTACTCCTGTTATAAAAGATGTCAATGCCGCCGAAAGCAAAAATCCTGTTGTTGCTATTCTTCTTTTTTTATCTGGGATTGCACGATACATTGCAAGACATACAGCAGGAAGCCCTATCATAATATGCAGATATCTTCCACTGTTAAATTTTGCAAGATTTCCAAAAAACTTAGCAGTGTCAGGGTCACCAAGCTGTGCAAGAAATATTGCCTGAAATCCTTCTATGCTTTTTCCGCCTACTTCAAGTGTTCCTCCAAGAGCTGTTGTCCAAAACGGAAGATAAAAAACATGATGAAGTCCCAAAGGTAATAACAGACGCAATATAAATCCATATATAAATGCACCGAATATCCCTGTTTTATTTACCAGTATACCTGCCGAAGCAAATAATGCACCGAAGAAAGGCCATATAAAGAATAATACTGCTCCAGCTGCAAGAGCTGCTACCGATGTTACTATAGGTACAAATCTTGAGCCGCCGAAAAATGCAAGATATGTAGGAAGTTTTTTCTGATAATATTTATTATGAAGATATGCCACCATTAACCCGATAACGATTCCTCCGAATATTCCCGTCTGTAAAGTAACCGTACCCAATATATTTCCCTGACCGAATAATTTCGGATCTATATCTTTAGGTGCTATCTTTCCCGTAATAGTCAATAATGCATTTATAGTACAGTTCATTATTAAATAGCCTATTACGGAAGCTAAACCTGCTGTTCCTTTATCAGCTTTAACAAGACCAACCGCTATTCCCACCGCAAATATCAGCGGTAACGCCGAGAACACGCCATTTCCTGCGGCATTCATTATTTTGAATACTGCCTGTATCACTGCATGATTTAGTACCGGATATGTTTTTACTATAACCGGGTTTGATAATGCCGCTGATACACCCAGCAGCAATCCTGCCACTGGAAGTATTGCTATTGGCAGCAATATAGCTTTCCCAAGCTTCTGACCCAGATTAAAAATTTTTTCCTTTATTCCCATTATTTCCTCCACTTCTAATTAATAAAAATATTTTATCAAATTGCTTATAATTTTTTAAAAAAACATGTTTTTAACTATATAACGTTATTTACAATCTTATATTACCACGTTTTCAAAATTAGTCAATAGTATTTGGTAAAATATTTTTATTAATTAAAATTAACTTTAGAGGTAACTTAATAAAAAATACCCATTATAATACTCCTCTCAATAATAAATTTCTATTTTAAAAAACTATAATAAATAATATTTTTCATT
>JAITVW010000066.1 GCA_031285605.1 Fusobacteriales bacterium
AGTTCACAGATAGTGCCTTTTAAGATAAACATCAGGTATATTTTATATAAGAAAATAATAATGACATATAAAAATTATATCATTTCGGGAATTGAAATAATAGGAAAAGTCTGATAATATATAAATAATTTATGGAGAATAAAAAATACTTTTACACAATATATAATATATTTAAAAGCTTAACAGGTATTTTTGATTTAAACTGAAAAACAGTAATAAAGCTATGAAAAGAAAGAAGAGGTGCATTATGTACAAGGTTTTAGTAGGAGAATTTATTGATGACAATGCGGTTAAAATTTTGAAGGCACAGCCGAATATAACGACAGATATGAGAATAGGTATATCCAGAGAAGAAATTCTCGATATTATAGAAAACTATGATGCTCTAATAGTAAGAAGCGTTATTAAAGTGGATAAAGAACTTCTGGATAAGGGAAAAAAACTGAAAATAGTAGGGCGTGCAGGCAACGGAATAGATAATATAGATGTAAAAGAAGCTACAAACCATGGAGTAATTGTAGCAAATACACCTGACAGCAACACTGTTTCAGCATGTGAATTAGCAATAACACTGCTGCTTGCCACTGCAAGAAACATTCTCCCTGCAGACAGATATCTGAAATCCGGAAAATGGGACAGGGAAATATTCGTCGGAAATGAGGTTTTTCACAAAACTTTGGGAATAATAGGTCTGGGAAGAATAGGATCACTGGTTGCTACAAGAATGAAAGCTTTTGGAATGGATCTGATAGCATATGATCCGTATATATCAGATGAAAGATTCAAAAGATATGAATGTAAAAAGGCCGAAACTCTGGATGAGCTTTTGGAAGTCTCTGATTTTATAACAATTCACACACCAAAAACATCGGAAACATTAAAAATAATAAGTTATGACCAGATAGAAAAAATGAAGGATAATGTAAGACTGGTTAATGCTGCCAGAGGAGGAGTTTTTGATGAGGCAGCTGTTACAGCCGGGCTGGAAAGAGGAAAAATAGCGAGTTACGGATTTGATGTACACGAAAAGGAGCCAAGAAGCGAGAGTCCTTTATATGCCTTTGATAATGTAATAACAACGCCTCATATAGGTGCGACTACATATGAAGCTCAGGAAAATGTGGGGAAACAGGTAGTAAAGCAGGTAATAAACGGTTTAAACGGTGAAATAGTGGAAACAGCAGTGAATTTGCCTACAATGGGAAGAGAAGAATTTGCTGTAATAAAACCTTATATACAGTTTGTGGAAAAACTTGGGAAAATATATTATCAGATAAAAAAAGGTGCAATAAAATTTGTGAATCTTATATACTATGGTAATATCAGCACTCAGGAAACTGCAATAATTGATTCTTCATTTATGAAAGGACTTTTATATCCGGTATTAAAGGAAGAAGTTAATTATATTAACTCTTTGGTTTCGGCAGAGAAAAGAGACATAAAATTTCATTCTATAAAAAAAGAAGAAAAATACTATAATTATCCTGATGTAATAAAAATAGAGGTAGTAGGTGAAAGCGGGGAAAAATTCAGTATTGTGGGGATTATCGGCGGGAATAACGAAGAAAGAATAGTGGAGATAAATGATTATCCAATAGATGTGGTAATATCCGAAAATATGCTTCTTGTAGAAAATAATGATGTACCCGGAGTTATAGGGAATGTTGGTAGAATATTAGGGGAAGAACAGGTAAATATAGCTACGATGCACGTAGGAAGAAAAGAAAACAGTGCAATAATGCTCCTTACTGTAGATGATGTAGTGGAAGAAAAATCAATTAAAAAGCTTGAAGAATTTGAGCAGATAAGAAAAGTAAAATATCTGAATTTGTAATTTGGAAGGTTTTTGACAGAATGAAGTTTGATTCTGCAGGAAACGGGCTGGCTATATCTTTTTCAATAACAGCAAACAGGGTATAACATCTGTGTTCTGACAGTATACAAAGCAGGAGGAGAAATGAAAAAATTCAAAGTAACAGTTCCGGCAACGAGTGCAAATATAGGAGTGGGTTATGACTGTCTCGGAGTGGCGCTGGATTATTATCTGGAACTTATGGTATCGGAGAGTGAAAATATAGAATATCTTGAAAACGGCGAGGACTTTTCTATTCCTCTTGAAGAAAATTACATTTATTCCACGATAAAATTAATAGAAGAAAAGTATAATAAAAAAGTACCAAATTATAAGGTAGAAATAATTAAAAATGAAATTCCGGTTTCAAGAGGATTGGGGAGCAGTTCCAGTGCAATAATTGCGGGTATTTTAATAGCAGATAAATTTCTTGGGGGAATTTTGTCAGAAGAAGATATGGCAAAACTGGCAACAGAAATAGAAGGACATCCTGACAATGTGCTGCCTGCTGTTTTTGGCGGTATGATACTGGCATCGCATGATAGTGAAAATTTCTATTATTCAAGAATACCGTTTGATGATAATGTATATTTTTATGTTATGATTCCTGATTTCAAGCTTTCTACAGAGAAAGCAAGGGCAGTACTGCCAAAGGAATATAAAGTTTCGGACCTTATAAGCAATGCATCAAAGCTGGGTCTTCTTATTGACAGTTTCCACAGAAAGAAATACGATAACTTGAGATTTCTTCTTGATGATAAAGTGCATCAGCCATATAGATTTTCATTGATAAATACTTCAGAGGATATATTTAATTATTCAGAGAAACACGGAGCTCTCGGAGAATATATAAGCGGTGCGGGACCAACACTGATTTCGCTGAATTATAAAGATGACGGATTTTTTTCAGCCATGAAAAAAGAACTCGAAGCTCTTCCGGATAAATGGAGTCTGGAAATGAAAAAAATATGTGCAAGGGGAGCTGAAACAGAAGATATTACAGAATAAAAAACATTCAGCATGATTCGATTAAAGATGAAATTGTACTGGTAAATTTATAAATAAAAGTATCAAAAAGATACAGTCAAATAAATAAAAAAATAATATAGATATAATAAATCCTTGACATTAAGCAAATGGAATTATATAATAAATCAAAGGAAAAAAAGCAATATCTTGAAATAGTAATAGAAGTATAGGTAAAACTGTAATTAAATTAATATTTTTAAGATGTTGTTTTTTTTAAAATCAAGAGATGAAATGGCGGAGGAAAATTATGGGAATAAATATGAAGTTAATATTACAGCATTTAAGAGTTTATCTAATA
>JAITVW010000200.1 GCA_031285605.1 Fusobacteriales bacterium
GAATGGATTAATAGATTTGAGATAGAGGATATAAATCATGCTAAGAGTTTAGTATTTGAGTATATAGAAGCTTTTTATAATACAGTAAGAATACACTGACATTGTGGAATGAAATCACCACATTATTTTGAACTATGTTTATTAAATATTAAGTACTTTTAGGTTGTCCTTCTTCTTGACATAAGACCATTATTCATACTGTAGAATCTTATAAACATTTTTAATAATAAGAATAAATAAATATGTATAATCTTTTTTTTATTTATGATAGAATATGAGAAAACAGAAAAAGTTCAAGGAGTTTTTTATGAAAAGGAAATTTTTTATAATAATAACATTTATAATCTTCTCATTTTGTTTTTTGGCTGATGCGGAAAATCTGAAATCGGGAATAATAAACCTGAATGAAAAAAAATATGATGAATCGGAAAAATATCTGTTGAAAGCACTAAATGAAGATGGAAATAAAAATTCATATTTTTATTTGGGGCTGCTGTATAATGATGAGGGAAAATATGAACTTGCGGAAGAATACTACAAAAAAGCTATTGATGAAGGAAGTAAAAATGCACTGAATAATCTGGCAATGATATATATGGAACAGAAAAAATATGATCTTGCAGAAGAATGTTATAAAATGGCAGTTATAAAAAATGTAAAAGGTTCGGTATATAACCTTGCAAATTTGTATTATATCCAGGAAAAATATGATTTGGCAAAAAAGTATTATACAATTGCAGCTCAGGAGGGAGATGCCGATGCATGGGAAATGCTTCGGATTATAGAGCTTCAGGTATCAAAAGTATATTACTAAATCAGCGGAGATATATTACAGGATAATATTTGTCTGTTAACTGATATTTTATATCAGGTATCTGGTTTCAGTTTGCCGTGGATATGGAAAAAAAGTTGCTTTGTATGAATAAAATAATATATAATATTTTAATAACGGGAATATTTTGTAATAAATTTTGAGTTTAATATTATAAAATATAGAAGTCTATATCAAAGGACTTCTATTGTTTTTTGAAAAAACCAACAATGCAAGGAGGAAAAAATGGAAAACAGCATATCATTAGAAAAAGACAGTGTAGGAAAATTATTATTTAAATTTTCTATACCTGCAGTGGTGGGAATGTTAGTAAATGCACTATATGGAGCAGTCGATACTATATTCGTGGGACAGTTCGTCGGAACCAATGCACTGGCAGGAGTAGGCGTAACTTTTCCTATTACAAATACTATTATGGCAGTGGGAATGTTGGTAGGAATAGGAGCAGCAGCAAGAATTTCCATATCTTTGGGACAAAAGAAAAAGAACAGGGCAGAAAAATATCTTGGAAATGCAGTAATTTTGATGTTCATAGGATATGTTTTGGTAGGTATTATAGGGAAAATCATGATAACGGGTATATTGGGTTATCTGGAACTGAATCCGGAAGTGGCGGCTTATGCTGATACATTTACCAATATAATGCTAATAGGATCAATATTTCAGATAGTAGGTCTGGGGCTAAATAATGTAATAAGAAGCTGCGGAAGTCCGAAAATAGCAATGTTTACTATGATTATAGGCGGTGTTGCAAATATAATACTTGATTATATATTTATAGTTCCGTTCAAAATGGGAGTAGCAGGTGCCGCATGGGCAACTATAATAGCACAGGCTGTGAGCTGTATCTGGGTTACAGCATATTTTTTTGGGAAAAGCAGTCTGCTGAAAATGAAATTGGAAAATTTTAAGATTTCGCCTTATATTGTATGGTCAATAGTATCAATAGGATTTGCTCCGTTTATGCTGCAGATGGCGGGAAGTCTGATTCAGTTTATTTTGAGCAGACAGATAGTTTATGCTTACAGTTCCGGAGAGTCGGATCTTGTAATAGGAGTAATGGCGGTAATAAGCAGAGTGACAATAATCTTGTTAATGCCTGTATTTGGTGTAAATCAGGGTGCACAGCCGATAATAGGATTTAATTACGGTGCAAAACAGTATGACAGGGTAAAAAAGACATTGAAGCTGGCAATGACAGCTTCTACAGTACTTTGTGTATCTTCTTTTATAGTAATAGAAACAATGCCGGAAGTTCTTTTAGGACTTTTTATAAGTAAAAATGATATGAAGGCTATAGAAATCGGCGTACACGCAATAAGAATATACTGTCTGGGATTTGCAGCTATAGGATTTCAGATTATATCATCAAGTTTTTTTCAGTCAATAGGAAAAGCAGCAATCTCCATGGTACTGTCCATGTCAAGACAGATAATACTGTTAATACCGTTTTTATTAATTCTTCCAAGATTTATGGGCTCTGAAGGTATATGGATAGCGGCACCTATGTCTGACTTTCTGGCATTTGTACTTTCAGTGGTTATGATCAGTTGGGAAATGAAAAAAATCAGAAAAATGGAGCTTTCTGTTTAGCAGAATGCTAAGATATTGAGACCGAATAAAATCTGTACTAAGAATTAAAGAAGTAAAACCGGGTAACATGTGATAATATATGCTGTAAGAATAATATATAAAGTAAATCTCGGGAGTGAGATTATGAAAAAGATAGGACACAGAGGAGTCAGAGGTATTAAGCCGGAAAATACTCTGGAAAGTATAGCGGAAGCTGTTAACCTGAAGTTTGATATGGTTGAGATAGATGTTCAGATGACAAAAGACGGAGAAATTATAGTATTTCATGATTATAATCTAAAGAGACTTTTTAACAGTAATAAAAAAATATCAGAACTGACATATGAGGAATTACTGACAATTACAGATAAAATTCCTTTGTTAAAAGAAGTAATAAAAAATATAAAAGATAAAAATACAGAACTAAATATTGAAATAAAAGAATTATTTCAAAAAAACGGAATTATTGAAGAGCTTATATATCTGCTTGAAAGATATTCATTTAAAGAAAAGGTTCTTATTTCGAGTTTTGACCATGTAATTCTGAAAGAGATAAAAAAGAGGGATGAAACGCTGAAAACAGCTGTGCTGGTTGCTTCAAGGCCGGCAGATCCCATATCCGTAATAAAAGCCGCAGAAGCAGACGGTTATAATTCACTTTATTATTTTATGGATAAAGAAATAATAAGTGAGTGTCACAAATACGGCTATTTTGTGAATATATGGACTGTAAATACAAAAGCAGAAGCAGAATATTATAAAAATATGGGAGTAGACGGAATAATTTCAGACTATAATCTGTTTTAGGAAAAAGTGTAGTGAAGTACGGAAAGGTAACAGGAGGAAAAATGGTAAAGGATAGACCAAGCAGGCGTGAAAGTAACAAAAGTACGGCAAAGATAGAAAAAATAATAAGCAGTAATCTGGAAAATTTTGAGAGATATAGGATTATTTATGCTGTACAAAAAAAGAAAAGTCTGTTTAAAAAAGAGTATAGAACGTATTTAACGGCTTATAATGACAGAACAAAGGATATAGTATTTTTGAAAATGGACAGTGAAATTAAAAAAGTGGAAGAAATCAGCGAAGTAGAGCAGGATGACGTAATTTATGCAAAAATAACCAGAGATAATAAATATAAGCTTTCTACACATACTAAGAAATTTGAATTTGAAGTTCCGGAATTTATATTAAAAAATCAGAATCTGCTTCCGATTCTGCAAAAAGAAGAATCGGAAGCTTTTAGAGACTTTTTTGAAAATGCCTTGATTACAATAAAAAAGGTCAAAGTAACATCAGTTGGGAAAAAGAATAATATTTAATATTATCAGGCAAAATAAAAAAATTAATTATCAAAATATGTTACGGAAAATTTATACAATCTGATAAAAAAATTGACAAGTATGCAGGATTTGTGATATTATATTTTGGTATACGCCTTAAGAAGGTCAGCTAATGCCTTACCTTAAGCGATTTGAAATTATGGAGGTGAAAACATGTACGCAGTTATAAAGACAGGTGGAAAACAGTATAAAGTTCAGGAAGGTACAGTTTTAGAAGTTGAGAAATTAGCAGCTGATGTTGATTCTGATGTAGAATTAACAGATGTATTAATGATTATCGATGGTGATAAAGTAGAAGTAGGAAAGCCTTTAGTTAATACAGCTAAAGTAGTCGCTACAGTAAAGGCACACGGTAAAGGTGATAAAAAGATCAACTTCAAGTATAACAAAAAAACTTACTACAGAAAAAAAGGTCATAGACAACAGTTTACTAGAATTGAAATAAAATCTATTACTGTTTAATCATGATTAAAATAAACATTTACCGGAAAAATGGTAAAATTATAAGATTCATCGTAAAGGGTCACGCAAATTACGGGGAATACGGTGAAGATATAGTTTGTTCAGCAGTGACGACATCTGCTACACAGACTTTAAACGGTATATTGGAATTATTAAAATTGGAACCGGACTATAAATATAGTGAAGGATTAATAGAGTGTAATTTTTTAAATATTGATTTAAAGGGAAATGAAGCTGAACTAAATATATTGTTAGAATCTATGTATAAAATGCTGAAAGGAATAGCCAAAGAGTATTCCGATAAAGTAAAATTAATAGAGAAGGAGGAGTCCTAATGTTATTAAAATTAAATTTACAGTTATTTGCATCTAAAAAAGGTCAAGGGTCTACTAAAAACGGTAGAGACAGTAATCCTAAATATTTAGGTGTAAAGAGAACTGATGGTGAACTGGTAAAAGCCGGAAATATAATAGTAAGACAAAGAGGTACTAAATTTCACGCAGGGACAAACATGGGTCTTGGAAGAGACTACACATTATTCGCTCTGACTGACGGATATGTGAAATTTGAGAAATTCGGAAAAAATAAAAAAAGAGTTAGTGTATACTCTGAAAGAGCATAGATGTAAGATGGGCTTTTATAAAGCTCATTTTTCATAAGTTTTATTTTTAGAAATTTTTTCATTTTAGTTTAGGAAGTTTAGTCTTGAAAAAGATAAAGAATAAATGTATAATTAAATAAAATTGTATGAAAGTTTACACAGGGTCGTAAAAGATTTGTGATATTTAAAGATATTTTTGTATATCCGGAGCTTGCTGATTATGACAGTACTGTGGTAACAAGTTTCAAAATGTAAAGCCGGAGTGTACATTTATAATTAATAAGGGAAGTAAAGAATAATTATTATAAGTCTTATTAAAGGGTAGCAGCCCGGCAGGCTGTGGAAGATGAAGATGGATGTATTCTTATAAAATAAGGGATTATTTAATAAATAAATTTTTTATAGAAGGAGAAGAGATACATGGGAAGATACGATGATGACTTTAGTGTATTTGAAGAAAAAAGAGACAGAGATATGGAAAGGGAAAGAATAAATAGAAATTACGGGAAAAAACCGGTACATAAAGTAGTATACGCTTTGCTCGCTATCTTTTTGGGATCGTTGGGAATACATAAATTTTATGCGGGAAAACCTGTACAGGGTGTGCTGTATATATTGTTTTGCTGGACGTATATACCGGGAATAATTGGTTTTATAGAAGGAATAGTTGTTTTGCTGAAAAATACAGGACCAAGTGACATAATTTATTTATAATAAAAGCCGCTGTAAACAGAAATAGCGGTTTTTTAGCGGATTAATATAAATGTTTTGTAATTCTCTGACTGTATTATATACTTAGTAATTTTAGATATGATTGTTAATATTAATAAAAATCAGGATAAAAAAAATATGAATATATTTAATATATAGATCATATAGTGAAAATATATTTGAGTTTATCTCAAAAAATGTTATACTAGATAATATAAAGATATTGGAGGAAATAAAATGAGAAGTTGGAGTTGGCAAATTTTACCTTAAAAAATTGAATATTTTTCATATTAGGTTTATTTGTTTTACTTTTTTTTATTTATGTATAAAATTATTTTATAGATATATCATAAGCCTGTAGGGGCTTTTTTTATTCTTTCGGACATTGCAGGGAGGTAATCGGAATGAAAGAAGCTATAGTCTTGCTTCATGGATTAGTAAGAAGAAAAACTTCAATGAGCAAAATAGAAAAACATTTTAAAAAAGAATATGATGTATATAATATTGGTTATAATTCATTAAAATATCCTATTGAAATACTTGTAGAAAAATATTTGACAGAGATAGTAAACGAGCTTAACGACAAAGGGCAGAAAATAAATTTTGTTACACATTCAATGGGAGGAATATTGGTAAGATACCTGTTTAAGACTCATGAAATAAAAAATCCCGGACGTGTGGTAATGCTGGCACCGCCGAATAAAGGGAGCGAGCTGGCAAATAAATTTTATAAAATACATGGTCCTGCATGTGCACAGATAATGAGAAGCAGAAACAGTTTTGTAAACAGGCTCGGGGAGATAAATTTTGAATGTGGCATAATAGCCGGCGGGAGAAATTATTATTTTTTTCTGGATAAATATTTTAAAGGAAAGAAAAACGATGGAATAGTAGCTGTTGATTCTACCAAAGTCAAAGGACAAAAATCGTTTATAGAACTGGAAAAAGGGCATACGATGATTATGTATTCCGATGAAGTCATAAAAAAGATAGAGCAGTTTATAAAAAACAGCAGATTTTTAGGATAATAAATTAAAGGAGGCTGACATGAAAGCAAGAAATGTATTTATAACAGGTGCAAGTTCCGGCATAGGCAGAGCTGCGGCTTATAAATTCGCTGAATACGGGGATAATCTGATATTATGTGCAAGAAGAAAAGAAAATCTCAATGAGATTGCACAGGATATAAAGAACAAGTGGCGCAGCCATGTACACATATATGAGCTGGATGTTACAAATTACGAAGATGTCGGCAGTGTAGTAAAAGATCTGGAAGATAAAGATATAAAAATAGACATTCTTGTGAATAATGCCGGACTCGCAAGCGGGCTGGACAAGTTTCAGGACAGCAGTATTGAAGACATAGAGAGAATGATAAATACCAATCTAAAAGGTCTCATTTATGTAACAAGAAAAGTTATAGAGCAGATGACCGGAGAAAATTCGGGACATATTATAAATATGGGTTCTACAGCAGGTATTTATGCATATGAAAAAGCAGCGGTATACTGCGCAAGTAAAGCAGCAGTGAAAACATTAAGTGACGGAATAAGAATAGACATAATAGATAAAGACATAAAAATAACAACAATACAGCCGGGAATAGTACAGACCGACTTTAGCGAAGTAAGATTTCACGGTGACAGTGAAAGGGCAAAAGGAGTTTATAAAGGAATAGAAGCATTACAGCCTGAGGATATAGCCGATGTAGTCCTTTATGTGGCGAATCAGCCTAAAAGGGTGCAGATAACAGATGTGACAATAATGGCGAATCAGCAGGGAACAGGATTTAATATCTATAGAAAATAACAGGAGCTGATAATTATGAAAAAAAATATTTTAAGTATAATAATGATGTTTACGGGGCTGATATTATTTACAGCCTGTGGAAGTAAAGAGGAACAGAAAGCAGAGGAGCCGAAAACAGAAACACAGACAGAACAAAAAAAAGTGTATAAAATAGGCGTGACACAAATAGTAGACCACCCGGCATTAAATGATTCCAAAAAGGGATTCATAGACGCATTGAAAGATGCGGGACTTGAAGCGGAAATAGATGATAAAGTGGCTAATGGAGAGATACCTACACAACAGCTTATAGCAAAGCAGTTTGTAGAAGACAAAAAAGATCTTATTTTTGCAATAGCAACACCGTCAGCACAGGCGGCGTCATCATCTACAGATACAATTCCCGTGGTATTTGCGTCTGTATCCGACCCGGAAGGAGCAGGACTTACAAATAAGGCAAATGTAACAGGAACAAGCGGTGTACCTGAAATAGAAAAAAATCTTGAACTATTGAAAAAAGTATTTCCTAATGTGAAAAAAGTAGGGATTATATATAATACTTCCGAACAGAATTCTGTATTTCAGGTAGAAATAGCAGAACAGGCAGGTAAAAAATTAGGAGTAGAAATACTTGCCGAGGGAGTTACTTCAGCGCCGGAATTTATGTCTGCACTTGAAAAACTAAGCAGAGATATAGATGTATTCTTTGCAATACAGGATAATACTCTCTCAAGCAGTTTTCCGGCATTATTGGAAAAAATGAATGCTCTTAAAATACCTATCTTTGGTGCTAATGCTGTGTATACAGACAGAGGAGCATTAATATCACAGGGAACTACAGATTACGATATAGGCTACAGAGCAGGGGAGATGGCTGCAGCTATATTAAAGGGGGAGAAGACTCCTAAAGATATAACAATAGAAGTAGTTCAGAAGCCTAAGATTTCAGTAAATAAAAAGAATATGGAGCTTCTGGGGATAAAAATACCTGATGATGTAACGAAAGAAGCAGCTATAACAGAATAAAACAGATATAAAAATACACCTGAAAACTTTTTTGATAAAGAAGTTAAGGTGTATTTTTTTTCCAAAAAAATATATTCAAAATCCTTTATTAAGCACTATTTCAGAGTATATTGGAATAAAAAAACAGAACAGCATTTTATACGGCTGTTCTGAGCTTATATAATTACATGATTTTTTCAGAATTAATTTTTAATAAAGTATTGTTTGGAAGAATTAAAAATAATTCATTGAAAATATTTGATTTTTTTACTATTTTTGAATTTTGTTTATAAACTACAACATTGAAAAGAACAAGAAAATTCTTGATAATACGAAATTCAAAAGCTTTTTTACAAATCTCATTAAAGTCTATGTTTGTATCCATATCAATATCTGCAAATTCTTCCAAATCCGACGGTACATTTAAAGCAGGAAAAGCATTTATCATCTTACTGTAATAAAAATCAATACTTCTTGAAATATCTCCGTATTTTCCTAAGAGAAGTACAAAAAAAGGAAAAACCTGTGAAAAATCAAAGTCGGGATAATCATCCATATATGCAAGGTTGTAGCTTTGATAAAAGCTTGTATAAATTAGTTTCAGCAGATCGAAATCCTGATTAAGCATATTCTTCCCAAGTCTTGTGAGTGAAATGGCTCCTTTATGTGTCTTGACAAGCTTAGCTACATAACATATTACTTTGGTAAGATGTATGTAGGGAATGTCCGTTTCATTTAATACTTTTGTACTTTTATTTTTCAGTGATATATCATCAATAAAGCTTTTATTGTAAAGCTCTTTTATGTATTTCGGGGGAACATTTCCCGCAGCTGTTAATTTTATTTCTCCTTCTTGGTCTATTATACTAAGAAAATACTTTATAGAATTAAAAAATGGTATGTCTTTAAATGAGAGTATGGAAAAATCATTCCTAAAATTAATTATACTGTCATCTTCAAAGCTATGGTTAAGAATATTTGACATTTCAGAAGGAGAATAGTTTTCAAATTTTTCAACAGGACGGGTATTGTAGTTTAAACTCGCGTTTTTCAGCATTTCATCTAGTTTATTATACTCAAACATCATTTCTTCCTTTCTGGTAATTTTATTTTTGAATAATTTAACTTAAGACATTATAACATCATTTTACAAATAATATATTAGAAACTCCTTATAAAATCAGCTGTAAGAGTAGAAAATTCAATGAAAATTTATAAAGATATGTTTGATTAAATGGACAGAGCTTTTATTTAATCAGTGTTTACAGCATTTAACAACTGTTAATTGCAGAATATTAAGATTATTAGTTATAAAAGCAAAATAACTCTGTTCGTATTTTAATATCAAAAATTTGTTTTTAATATTTTTATTTTTTAAAATACAGACTAACAAAAAAGCAATATAAAATATTTAATTATCTAAATAAAATTCAAAATGGATTGATAATCAAAATTATGATATAATGAATATAAATTATTTTTTTTGTGAGGAATAGAATGAAATTTTCAGTATTAGGAAGCAGCAGCAGCGGTAATTCCAGTTTTATAGAGATGGGAAACAAGAGATTTTTGATTGATGCGGGTTTCAGCGGAAAAAAAACAATAGAAAAGCTGGAATCAATAAACAAAAATATAAGTGATATAAACGGTATACTAATAACACACGAACACAGCGATCATATTCAGGGACTGGGAGTACTCAGCAGAAAACATGACCTGCCGATATATATTTCCAGAAAGAGTTATTATTCGATTAAGGAAAAGATAGGAAAAATAGAAGATAAAAACCTTAATTTTATAGAACAGGATCTTATATTCGGGGAATGCTTCGTAAAGAGCTTTGATGTAATGCATGATGCAGAAAGATGTCTGGGTTTTTCGTTTGAATATAACAGTAAAAAACTTACTTATGCCAGTGATATAGGGTTTGTTGACAAAGTAGCAAAAGAAAATTTTAAAAATAGTGATGTTATAGTGCTTGAGAGTAATTATGACCTTAATATGCTGATGAACGGACCATATCACTGGAATCTGAAAAACAGGGTGAAGAGTAAAAACGGTCATTTATCAAATGGAGAAGCTGCAAAATTAATTATGGAAGTGGCAACAAACAGACTGAAAAAAGTATACCTGCTTCATATAAGCGGGGATAATAATACTCCGGAGCTGGCTTACAGCACAGTAAAAGAGCTTTTGGACAGGGAAAAAATCAATGTGGAGCTGGAAGTAGTTACAGAGAAAGCAACACTGATATATGAGGTATTATAATGAATATTTGGGATGAACTGGAAATGGAGATAAATATATGCCATAAATGTCCTCTTGAAAAAGTGAGAAGCAATCCCATACTGGGAAAAGGGGACAAAACAAGCAAGGTAATGTTTGTACTGGATCAGATAAGCGAACAGGAAGATAGCAGAGGAATACTTCTTATAGATAAAAAAGGAGAGTATTTTCTGAAATTTTTGGAATTTTCAAAATTTGATACCGATAAGGTATATATGACCAATCTTTTTAAATGTACTGCCAAGGGAGAGCTTGCCGAAAA
>JAITVW010000220.1 GCA_031285605.1 Fusobacteriales bacterium
ATTCTTGCAGTAAGAGTACAGCCTAATCACACTACTGATGATCCGGACGGAATTATGCTTTCTACTTATGAAGGATTAAGCTATGGTATAGGAGATGCCCTTATAGGTCTGAATCCGGTGGACGATAGTGTGGACAGTGTAATGAGAGTACTGGAAAGGTTTCATGAGATAAAAACTAAATGGGAAATTCCTACACAAATTTGTGTGCTTGCCCATGTAACTACACAAATGGAAGCAGTAAAAAGAGGGGCGCCTACAGATATGATATTCCAAAGTATAGCAGGATCTGAAAAAGGAAATGAGGCCTTTGGAATAACAGGTACTATGATAGAAGAGGCAAGACAGCTTGTACTAAAGCAGGGAACATCTACAGGGCCGAATGTAATGTACTTTGAAACAGGACAGGGTTCTGAATTATCATCTGATGCTCACCATGGTGCAGATCAGGTGACAATGGAAGCCAGATGTTATGGTTTTGCAAAAAGATATAGTCCGTTCCTTGTTAATACAGTAGTAGGGTTTATCGGACCGGAATATCTGTATAACAGCAAACAGGTAATAAGAGCAGGGCTGGAAGATCATTTTATGGGAAAACTTACCGGAATATCTATGGGAGTAGATGCATGCTACACTAATCATATGAAAGCAGACCAGAATGATATAGAAAATCTGGAAATGCTTCTGACTCTTGCAGGATGTAACTATTTTATGGGAATACCTGCAGGTGATGATATCATGCTGAATTACCAGACTACTTCTTTCCATGATATTGCAACATTAAGAGATTTAGGTAAGGTAAGACCTATAAAAGAATTTGAAAGATGGCTTGAAAAAATGAATATAATGAAAAACGGAAAGCTCACAGATATAGCCGGTGACGCTTCAATTTTCTTAAAATAAGGAGGATCATAATGTTATCAGAAAGAGAATTAAGAGAAATCATAGGGAAAGTAATAAATGAAATAGGCAGTAACGGAAAAACCGATATTCCGGCAGCAGCAGGAAATGACTCCAAAGTTTCTTCATCGATAAAAGAAAATGTTTCTGATGATCAGCTGGTTGATTTAGGGGATATAAATATAAAAGATCAGCTGCTGGTAGACAATCCTGCCAACAGAGAAGAATATATGAAATTAAAACAGAGAACTTCTGCAAGACTGGGAATTGGAAGAGCAGGAACAAGATTTAAGACAGATGTGCTTCTAAGATTCAGAGCAGACCATGCTGCTGCACAGGATGCGGTATTTAATGATGTACCTGAATCATTTTTGGAAGAAGCAGGCCTATTTGAAGTAACGACAGAATGTAAAGACAGAGATGAATATATAACAAGACCTGATCTTGGAAGAAAAATTTCACCCGAAGGAATAAAATTACTTGAGGAAAAATGTAAAAAATCTCCTACAGTACAGGTTTATGTATCTGACGGCTTAAGCTCCACAGCAGTGGAAGCAAATACTAAAAATATACTTCCGGCAGTATTAAACGGATTAAAAGGGTATGGAATAGATACAGGTACTCCGTTTTTTGTAAAATACGGAAGAGTGGCAGCTGAGGATCATATTTCCGATATTTTAAAGCCTGACGTGGTATGTGTGTTAATAGGTGAAAGACCGGGGCTTACTACTGCAGAAAGTATGAGTGCATATATAGTGTATAAAGCATATGTGGGAATACCGGAAGCAAAAAGAACAGTAGTTTCCAATATTCACAGAGACGGAACGCCTGCAGCAGAAGCAGGAGCACATGTGGCTGACTTAATAAAAAAAATACTTGATGCTAAAGCAAGCGGACAAGATTTAAAATTATAATAATTTTAGGAGGAAAAAAATGAAAGATGACAGACAAAAAGCAAGCGTTCTTGCAGTAAGGATGATACCAAATGTGGATCTGGCTATGTGTAAAGAATTCAGCATGCCGGAAGGACATAGAAGTATAGGTTTGATAACTTCTGACTGTGATGATGTTACATATACAGCATTAGACGATGCTACGAAAAAAGCAGATGTAAAAGTAGTGTACGCAAAATCTTTTTACGGAGGGGCTGCAAATGCTAATACAAAACTTGCCGGTGAAGTAATAGGGATAATTTCAGGACCAAATCCTGCTGAAGTAAAAAGCGGTTTAAGTGCTGTAGTTGATTTTGTGGAAAATGAAGCAGCATTTATAAGTGCTAATGAAGATGATTCAATTGCATATTATGCACACTGTATTTCAAGAACAGGTTCATATCTTTCAGAAGTAGCGGGAATACCAGAAGGAGAGTCAATTGCATATCTCATAGCACCGCCTTTAGAAGCTATGTATGCTTTAGATGTGGCATTAAAATCAGCTAATGTGGAATTAGTGGCATTTTATGGACCGCCATCAGAAACTAACTTTGGCGGAGGTTTATTAACCGGAAGTCAGTCAGCCTGTAAAGCAGCATGTGATGCGTTTGCAGAAGCAGTAAAGACTGTAGCGGCAAATCCGCTGGGATATTAAAAGTAACACAGTCTTAAGGGTATTATTCAAACAAAGCTAAAATCCTTATATTTTATAAAAGATAATATTCAGCCGGATGGGAATGGGAGTATTATAAGCAATAAAGAAAACTGTGTTAATAAGAATGAGAGTTCTCGGATAAAAAGGAATAAACTTGGGAATATTTGAAAAACCAAAGTACTTATACTAAAGTTACTTTAACAAGAAGGAGGAAAAATGGGTATTAATGATATTATTATTTATATAATGGTCATATTTATGATTATCGGCGGAATTGATAAAATTTTAGGAAATAAATTCGGTTACGGGGAAAAATTCGAGGAAGGGTTCATGGCTATGGGATCTCTGGCTCTTGCAATGGTGGGGGTTATATCACTGGCTCCTGTTCTTGCCAAGGTATTAAGACCTGTGGTAGAACCTTTGTACACTGCACTTGGTGCAGATCCTGCGATGTTTGCCACTACGCTTTTAGCAAATGATATGGGTGGATATCCACTTGCAATGGAACTTGCAAAGGATCCGAATGCCGGATTATTTGCAGGGCTTATACTGGGTGCTATGATGGGACCGACTCTTGTATTCACGATTCCTGTGGCTTTGGGAATTATCGAAAAAGAAGACAGACCTTATCTTGCAAAAGGTGTTCTTGCCGGGATGATAACTATACCTTTAGGATGTCTTGCCGGGGGACTTGCGGCAGGATTCGGAATTAATATGATCATAATGAATCTGATACCGATAATCATTTTTGCTGTACTGATTTGTATTGGATTATGGCTGATTCCTGAAAAGATGACAAAAGGATTTACTATTTTCGGTCAGGGTGTAGTAATAGTAATTACTATAGGATTAATGGCTGCAATAGTGGAAACACTCACAGGAATAGTAGTTATTCCGGGAATGGCACCGCTGAGTGAAGGAATCAGCGTAATAGGATCAATAGCAATAGTGCTGGCAGGAGCATTTCCACTGGTGCACTTTATAACCAAGGCATTTAAAGCACCGCTTACTAAAGCAGGAAAGCAGCTTGGAATGAACGAAGTAGGTGCAGCAGGACTGGTTGCTACACTTGCCAATAATATACCGATGTTTGGTATGTTAAAAGATATGGATGAAAATGGAAAAATAATAAACGTTGCTTTTGCAGTAAGTGCGGCATTTGTATTTGGAGATCACTTGGGATTTACGGGCGGAGTAAATAAAAGTATGATTTTTCCAATGATAGTAGGAAAATTAGTCGGGGGAATTACTGCAATAGTTGTAGCCAAGATTTTGTTTGCAAGAAAGAAAAACAAACTGGAAGCTAAGTAATTTAAAGTTACTGGGAGGAAAGAACAGATGGATTTTAAAGATTTAGATAAAAATATGCTTGAGACTATTATTAGAAAAGTAGTAGAACAAGAATTAGGAAAAAATGGAAATACTTTTGAAAAATACATGGATAAAAGCGGTGTCGGAGTGGTGAAAGCCCGTACTGTAAAACCGGAAAAATTTGATACCGGAAATCCAAATGATAAGGTGTATCTGACAGATGTTTTTTCTATTGATGAAAGTGAAAGACTGAGCTGTGGAGTTATGGAAATGGAAGAATCTGCATTTGACTGGACTCTGAATTATGACGAGGTAGATTATGTAATAGAAGGGACACTGGAAATAATAATTAACGGGAGAAAGGTGACCGGGAATAAAGGAGATATTATTTTGATTCCAAAGGGCTCAAAGATAAAGTTCAGTGCACCTGATTATGCAAGATTTTTATATGTTATTTATCCTGCAAACTGGCAGGATACGTGTAAATAATAAATTGTCCGGAACAGAGATAAAAAATATCTGTAATTTTTAAGGGAAAATGTATTTGAATTACTGAAAACTCTGTTTCGGATAGTTTTTTTAGCATAGGGTTGTTTTTTATATAAGAGTATGATAAAATTGTTTATTATAATTATCAGACTTTTATAAAGAATACAATTTTGTGAATATAAAAAAAATTAATATTTTTTTTATATTTTATAATTACAATTCTGTAAAATAGTCACTGGAATTATAATTTTATTTAAATTAAATATAAAGAAATGTAATTTCTTTTCTTAAGGAAACAGACATAATAATACATAATTTTGATGTATCCATAAGTGAGAAGGAGATTTTTTTAAGAAAACATTATATGGGGCAGAAAAATGAAAATAAAAAACACATTGAAAAAAAAGTCAGGTGTATTAAGTTTTTTTCTCTCCGCAGCAGCAGTTCCAGAAGTAAAAAATATATATGAAGTTTCGGGAACAGATTTTATACAGACAATTTGGAATAACCCGACAGGCTCTACTGCTAAATATGGAGATGATGTAACTATTACAACATCCGGTTCAGGAAATGGTGCCGGAATAGAGGAAAATGCAGGTGTTTATTCTAATGTAGGCGGAGATATTACAGCTGGTAACAGACTTACTATAAAGACAAGAGGAGCAGCAGATACTGTTCGTACAAATTCTTTCGGAACTAATGATTCAACAGGTGTAGTTACTATAGGAAACAACTTGAGCGTAGAAACATTAAAGGATAAATCAGACTGTATTATAGTAAAGACAGGAAACAATTTCAGCATAATAACTAATGTTAGAATTACTGCCAAAGATTCAAGTAAAATTAAAACAGGCAATAATACAGAAATAAATACAAAGAGAAATAGATCACATGGAATATTTTTAGGCATTAAGAATTCAGAAATTGGTTCAAATTCAATTTATATAGTAACTACAGAAAAATTGTCAGACGTAACTTGGATTTCTTTAGGTGGTAATATAACTGCAGGTATTCTTAATATAGAAATTAGTGGTGTCTCTTCATATAGTATTCATTTGGTCGGATATAGTTTGAATGTCAATTCTATTTCTGGCAGAAGGATTCATTCTGAAGGAACAGCAGGAAAATTTCAGACAAATTTTTCAGGAAGTAACAGGCAGAAAGTTACATTACAAGGAGTAAGATTAACAAATGATGAAGCTGCAACAAGCGTAATAACAGTAAGTACTTCTGATGTAAATAATGTGGGACATTTTAATCTTTTGGCTTATAAAAGCGGAGTAACTACGCCTAATGACGGTGACCGGTTTCTGAAATCTTATGGATATAAGAACCCTGAAGAATCTGTAAAGCCTGAAAATCCGGGAAAATCGCAAGAATCGGAAAAGGGAATTCCACCGCCTGTAAATTCTCAGAATTCTGTAATAACTTACAGACCATCCAATTATATGTCAGAACAAAAAGCAAGTGCAGAGCAGGGAACGCTCCGGCTTTCTACATATCATCAGAGAATGGGAAGACAGGAAAAAGAAGAATATGCGGAAGATAAGCAGACATGGATATGTGCTTAAGAAAGCTGTCAGCATAATGACGGAAAAAAGAGATTTGATTATGAACAGACAAATACAGGTATGCAGTTTGGGATGGATTTGTATAATAGTGTAAATAATAAAAGCACAGCAAACTGTGCCGATCTGATACAGGATTATTTGCAAATGCTTGTTTTTTCGATGATTTACGCTCTGAAAAAAATATAGGAAGAATGCATGCATAAAATTCTGTTTTTTATGGGTATTATAGAAACATAATAACTGATAATTCAGTATATTTTTATATAGTATGAATAATCAGTCTATTAAAAACAGTTTTAAGAATTTATACGGAGAGAAAAGTACACGGTGTGGCTGGTGTACAGAGGTATAAAAGGAAGCCGGGGTAGATTTTAATATAAAAACAACAGAAAAAGCAGTATATACGAAAATATGGATAATGCGGTAGATTTAAAAAAGAATTTTAAAAATACTAAAGGCTGATAAAATTTTATGTTTTCTCAGCCTTTAGTGTGGAACAAAACAAACTTGGTAAATTAATTATTTTTTTGTATATGGAAATGTATAACTGGGTTTATATTTTAAAAATATTAAAATTGTAGAGACAAAAAAATTCTTATAAACTTTTATTATGAAGAATAATTAAATTGAAGAAAGTTTGAAATAAAGGAGAAAAAATGTTAATAAAATATAAAATGAGAGTACTTTTACTGATAGTGTTTATTTTCAGTTTTCAGTTTTTAAGAGCCGAAGTCGGAGTTACCAGTGCAAATGAATTGGAAGTAACGCTTGCCAGAGATGACGTAGATGCAATAGTACTTGAAGACAATATTACACTTACAAAAAATATTGACGTAACTCCGAGAAATGTAAAAATACGAGGAAATGGTTATGATTTAATCAGAGCCGGATATTATCTTAATGCCACTGGAACAAGCGGCTCTTATGATATTACATTTGACGGGATTTCATCTGGCGGGAGCAGTTATTTACTTTATAATTCCACGGCATCAAGCTGGAATGTAAAAATGACAGGAGTAAGTGAGCTTAATAGTACAAGCGGGACAATATTTCGTGAAACTGCGGGCAGCAGTACTTTTACTGTAGATACAGGAGCAGTGGTTAATTTGTCAGGCGGCGGGGCAGCTAACGGAATGATAAGCAATTATAAAAACAATGTAATAAAAGGTGAAGCAAATATATCTACTTCAAGCAGCGGAAGGGGAATATACACAACAGTTACAGATGCTGTGCTTGAAGTAAGCGGAAAATTAACAACTAATTCTTTGGCGGATACTGTATACGAAGCCGTGGGGTTGCCAAACGGCGGAACAGTAAATATTTATGGTCAATGGACAGCATCAGTTTACGGTGGAAAGGTTTTTGAAGGAGGAAAAGAAACAAATTTTAATGTAGACGGCGGAACAGTAAAATTTTCCACAGGTATAGGTTATTCGGCAGCAACAGCACCCGGAGCAGCTTATGAACAGGGAGGTACTGCCGGCACAATAAATATAAAAAATAACGGAACGATGACTATAGAGGGAAAATCACTATACGGATTAAATAGTACTGCCGGCAATTCTTATGACTTTGCTATAAATGTAGAAAAAGGAAGTACATTTAATGTATTTGGAGTTACGAACGGACTTCGTGCAATTACTGTAACAGGAGCTGTCACAAAACTGAATATACAGGGGACGGCTGATATAAATTCAAATACAGGACCGGCTATACAAGGAGGAAGTGAAGTTTTTATACTTGTAGACGGCGGAAAACTTACAGTGAATTCAACAACAGATAATGCGTTTCATACGGATGCATATGGAACGGAAATAAAGGCAATAAACAGCGGAATTATAGATTTTAGTTCAAATGGGACAGCAGCAGCTTCAAGAGTAATCTATATCTCGGATGCAATAGCTAACAATGTGAGTAATTTTGAAATTTTAAGCGGTTCAAAATTTATTGTAACGCATAAAGGAGCAGGAGACGGGATATACATGGATGATACGTCCGATACTACAATTACTGTAGATGGATCAGGGTCAGTGTTCAAAGTAGAAGCTCCAAACGGTTCGTATGCTTTTTATACACAAAAGTACGGAACGGATTTTTATGTTACAAACGGCGGAAAAGCAGAATTCATGTCAGGCAGAGCCGGTTCAAATACGTTTTATCTTTCAGATGCAGGGGCACCGAGTAATATTAATATATTAGGCGGATCTTCATTTAATGTAACAAATAACGGAACAGGAGCATCACGTGGAATATATACTGATGAGGGAACAACGATAATAAATCTTGATAATTCCGAATTAAACGTAAATGTTCCAAATGTGACCGAAACAGGATATGGTATATATATTTATAATCCTACGACTACAATTAAAGCTGATAATAAATCAAAGATAAATATAAATACCGGAGGAAGCGGTACTGCAGAAGCTTTAAGAACCGGAAACGGAAATACAAAAGTTACAGTTCAGGGAGCTTCTCAGATAAATGTATTAAATGATTCTTCCGGCGGAGCTGCGCTTGTTTTGAATTCAAACGGGGAATTCAATGTAACCGGTGCCGGTTCACGAGCAAATATAGAAATAACAAATTCATTAAATTCAAGCAGTGCAGTTTCGGGAACTTCATCAGGCTTTACAATAAATCTTACTAATCAGGCAGAAATGTATATTTCAAACAGAAGCTCGTTGAATGCAACATTGAATGCCGGCGGAGGAGTTGTATTCAATGGTCCGTCAGCATATGACGTGAAAAATCTCGGCGGAGGTCCTGCCATATATAATGCAACATCGGCAACAGCCTTAACATTGATAAGTACAGATATAACAATGTGGGATAAAAGTAATTCACCCGGGTTCAGCAGCAGCAGTATTTTAGATGTATGGTCGAATTTAAATGTGAGCTTATTAAGAACAGGGTCAACAACAGTTGCTGCTGGAAGTAAAGGAACAACTTCGGTGACAATGAGTAATATAGGACGTATAACAGAATTTGAAAAAAGTGCAAAGCAAGCAACAACAGCCGGAGGAACCAGTACTGTTATTGATTCTAAAACCGGAACTTATTATCCGGGAAGTACTATAATATATGAAGTAACTTATAAAAATGATTCGGATTTTACAGTAGCACAGGCAGTAGTGGTTCAGGATGAACTGTCTAAAATACAGACTGTTCTGGCTGACGGAACAGCAGGACAGGCATTTAAAAGCTGGACAATAACAGCGTCGAATGCACTTGGTTCATCAGGGATTTCAAATGGGACAACTTTAGGAACATATTCTGATAATGTGGATTTAGATACAATAATAGATATAGCTGTAGGAGACAGTGTAACATATAAAATTACTGCAACAGCAGCAGATACTGCAGTAGGAAATATAGTAAATACAGCTTTAATCGGAACTGCAGATGTAGAACCGAGCATAACATATACAACGCAAAGTCCTGCATTGACCACTGCAAAAGCAGACGGAATAACAGGAACAAATACGGGAATGTATTATGCAAACGGAGTAATAACATATAAACTTACAATTTCCAACGCTTCTAATACAGGTTTTGCAGATAACGTATCGGTTTCTGACCAGCTGTCGGCAATAAAAACAGCATTAAATGATTCTACAAACGGTTCGGCATTTATAAACTGGACAATAAAAAAACCGGTATTAAACGGGACAGGAACATCTTCAACAATAAATTCAGACATTACAGATACAATGGCGGATCTGGCAGATACTGCAGATATTGCGCCCGGAGGAAGTATTGAATACACAATTACCGCTAAAGTAAATCCGAAAGCAGTCGGTGAAATAACAAATATACCTGTAATAAATTCAGCTTCTGTACCTGAAGCAGCTACAAAACATACATATGCAAAATTAGATGTTTTGAAGACATATAAAGGCTCTGCAGAAGGTTATACACCCGGCGCAGAAACAATATATGAAATAATTGTGGCAAATAACGGATCAGGAACAGCAGGCGGAGTAACAGTAGAAGATATGCTGTCAAATGAGAAAACATATAAGCTTAATGGAACAACAGAGATTCTTGCATATACAAATTGGACAATAACATCATCGGTATCAGGAAGTGTATCAGGAAACAGTAATGGAATAACAACAGATTTGAATGATATTCTGACTATAGGACCGGGATCTTCGGTTACTTATACTGTTAAGGCAATAGTAAATACAGAGGCTGCGGGAGTAATAAGCAATACAGCTAAAGTCGGCGGTGAAGAAGTAAAAGCAGCAGACATAAATCCTGTAAATGATAAAAGTAAGGTGCAGGCAATCAAAAAACTGGAAACAAATCTTACCGGTAATTTGTATAAGCCGGGACAGACAGTAGAATATACAATAGAAATAGAAAATACGGGAACTTCACCTGTAAAAGGATATAATATACAGGATATAAAAAATGAACAAAAAACAAAAGATCTTTTGGGAAATGAAATAAATGCATTTGATTCATGGGTGGTAATAGGAACAATAATCAGCGGTGAAGCTAAAAATGTAACATTGACTTCAGAAATATCAGATTTAAATGATACCATAGATTTAGGTCCGGGAGCTAAAGTGCATTATTCTGTTGAGGTACAAATTAGTCCTAATGCAGCAGATACAATAATAAATACAGCTAAGGCTGACGGACAGGAAATAAAATCTTTGGTTATAAATCCTGAAAAGGGACTCAGTAATATAGTTGCAACAAAGGTATATACCGGACCGTCACAGGGTTATACACCGGGTCAGCAGGTAACTTATGAACTGAAACTGACAAACAGCGGTACAACATTGGCTGCAGGAGTAACAGCGATAGATATATTATCATCAGAAACAACAACAGACATAAACGGCTCATCAGTTCCGGCATACACAAGCTGGACGGTAACGTCAGTAACAACCGGTTCAGTATCGGGAAACAGCAGTGGAATAACAACAGATTTAAATGATACATTAAACATGGGAGCAGGTTCTACAGTAACTTATACGATAACAGCAGCAGTAAATACAAATGCTGTAGGTAAAATAGGCAATACA
>JAITVW010000225.1 GCA_031285605.1 Fusobacteriales bacterium
ATGCCTGACACTATGAGCACAGAGCGGCGGAATATTCTAAAAGCCCTCAATGCAGAACTGATTCTTACCGACGGTGCACGCGGTATGAAGGGTAGCATAGAAAAGGCAGAATCTCTAGCGAGTAAAAATAAAAATTATTTTATGCCTGAACAATTCAGCAATCCGGCAAATGTCGAAGCACACTATGAAACTACAGGAGAGGAAATATTAAGGGATCTTCCCGATATAGATGTTTTCATAGCAGGTGTAGGTTCAGGAGGAACTTTAAGCGGTGTAGGACAAAGATTAAAAGAGTATTCGCTTGATATACAGGTTATAGCTGTAGAGCCTCTTACATCAGCGGTTATTTCCGGAGAAAACCCGGGAAGACATCAAATTCAAGGTTTAGGTGCGGGATTTATTCCTGATACACTCAATATGAAAGTAATTGACAGAACAATGCCTGTTTCAGATAATAAGGCCTTTGAATTTGTTAAACTAATAGCAAGAAAATGTGGTTTATTTCTGGGTGTTTCTACAGGTGCCAATGTAGCCGCAGCATATGAAATTGCCAAGAATATGGAAAAAGGACAAAAAGTACTTACCATAGCTTCCGATACAGGAGAAAAATACCTGTCGCTGAATATTCACAAATAGGAGGTGATTTTCGATTTTTAAATGGTTAAACGGCGAATTGCAGAATATATTGGATAAAGACCCGGCGGCAAATAATAAATTACAGGTTTTTTTGCTTTATCCGTCAATACATGCCGTAATTCATCATAAAATTTCACATTTTTTATACAAGAAAAAAATAATTTTTTTAGCAAGATTAATTTCACAAATTTCCAGATTCTTTACAGGTATAGAAATACACCCCGGCGCCCATATAAAAAAACAGCTGTTTATGGATCACGGTATGGGTATTGTTATCGGTGAAACTTCTGTTATTGGTGAAAATGTTACTATTTATCACGGAGTTACTTTGGGGGGTGTTTCACTTGACAAAGGAAAAAGACATCCGACTGTAGGAAATAATGTTATAATCGGTGCGGGAGCGAAAGTTCTGGGGAACATAACTATTGGTGATAATTCCAAAATCGGGGCAAATTCAGTCATACTGAAAGATATTCCGAAAGACTCTGTTGCTGTAGGAATCCCGGGTAAAATAATCACTAAAAGCAGTTCCGATTCATAAAAATTTTTAAAATAAAAATTACAGTTTGAAAATTTCTCTGTTTTTACAGTAGATAAAAAAAAACAACATGGCTGACTGGTCCTGTTGTTTTTTTATGGTTTATTTTGCATAAATTATCAATTCATCTTCTGTTCCAAATATTACTTCTATTCCGTATGTCAAATTATTTTTCGTAACAACTGTTGATGAAGTTGCATTTTCCAGTTTATTCAGAAGCTCTTCATATATTATCTGGGCATCTTCGTCTGTCAGCTTCGTATCTGAAGCCATAATTACCGACAGGGACA
Source organism: Fusobacteriales bacterium (assembly GCA_031285605.1). GTDB lineage: Bacteria > Fusobacteriota > Fusobacteriia > Fusobacteriales > Leptotrichiaceae > Sebaldella. The sequence continues at coordinate 1,465 of JAITVW010000225.1, forward strand.
GTTTTCTGAATGTCTCCATATTGCTTTCATCTTTACCTGTTACTTTCCCTACTATTGCTGTTGGAGTAAGATTTTCATAATTAATTGTTATTATTTCACTTTTATTTCCATTAATTGTGGAATAATAAAAAACTTTACCGTCAGAATTCAAGTCCTCAAAGCTGTCTACTTTCATTCCGTTATCCTCTATTTTCTTCTTAAGTCTTCTTGAAAGTTTATCCACGTCTATACTTTTAAACAGATTTTCCTGCACTGTTTCTTTCACTTCTGCTTTTTCAGGTTGTTTTTCCTTGCCGCAACTAAACACAAATAATAGCATTAACAACATAATAAAAAAATTTTTCATTTATACCTCCTAAATTTAAAATAAGATGACAGGTGTCATCTTATCTCTCTATTTTTGTATAAGGCAATAATGCTATTTGTCTTGATCTCTTTATAGCTGCCGCTATTTTTCTTTGAATTTTAGCATCTAATCCTGTCACTCTTGCAGGAGAAATCTTCCCTTTATCATTCATGAAATTCTTTAATAATTCTACATTTTTATAATTAATATCTTCTACTTTGAATTTTACTTTTGGTCTTCTTTTTCTTCTTTTGAACTCTGCCATTTTACTTTCACCTCCTAATTAAAATGGAAAATCATCATCATCGATTGTATCTTCACTGACTACTTCATTACTGAAGCCAGACTCACCTGATGATTTTTTATCTTCATATGACGACCCGCCGGATGCTGCTGTGTCAATAAAATCAAATTTATCTACTATAACCTCTGTCATCCATTTAGTTTCACCGTTCTGCTCGTAGCTTCTTACGCTCAATCTTCCCTGCAGAGCGATTCTCCTACCTTTTCTCAGATACTCAGCTATAGTTTCTGCTCTTTTATCCCAGGCAACACAGTTTATAAAATCTGCTTCGTCTCTGTTAAATTCTCTCGTTACAGCTATAGAAAATTTACAAAAAGCTTTTCCTGACTGAGAATATTTCAATTCAGGATCTCTTGTCAATCTTCCTATTAAAGTTACTAAATTCATATGAATTCCCCCTTAAAATAAATTTTTACCCAATTAACCTTTTAACTCCCATTAGTACCGTAATTTGTTTAATACTTAAAATAAACAGCTTTGGTACAAGTGCTTTGACACTGATATTTATTTCATAAACTGAATTAACACTTTATAAAAACACTAGTCAGCTTTGACTATCATATACTTCATAAGGCTTTCGTTGATATTCAACTTACCTTCTACTTCAGTCAGTCTAGTACCGTCCATTTGGAATGTAGTCAGAACATAATATCCGTTATCTTTTTTATTGATAGGATACGCTAATTTTCTGTCTCCCCAAATCTCTGTTTTAACAGAATCTGCTCCCGAAGCTTTTAATGTATCTTCCACAAACTTAATTCCAGCTTGTTTCTCTTCTTCTGTTAACTGAGTTGACACGATGAACATGATCTCGTAATTTCTCATAGTTTCTCTCCTTCCCTGTGGTTTTTCAGCCTTGTTATGTTTAACAAAGCAGGGTATCTTATTTTATCAAAATTTATACTTTTTTTCAAGGAATAAATTTATTTTAAATTTTTTTATGTTGAATTTATTCATTTATGCTTTTGAATTTTCTTTTTTAAAGAATACCTCTAAGTTTATATTTACCCGTATTTTTTATACTGAAAAAAGATCTGCCGTCACAACAGATCCTTTATATAAAAAATTAATCTTCTTTTTTCTTTAAAAACTGCGGAAGTATAAATCCCGAATCATTATTAAATAATTTCCCGTCTGCTTCTTCTTTTTTGGCTGCAACTGTATTTTTTACTTCTTCTTCCTCTTCTTTTTTGATATTATTAAAAATTTCTCCGAGATTATCGTAATTTTTGTCTATAAAATCTGTAGCTACTATTGAAATTTTTAATCCTTTTACGCTGTCATCCAGTACAGTACCAAAAATAAGATTTGCATTTGCCTCTCCGGCTGTTTCTCTTATCAGACTCGAAATCTGCTGTACTTCATTTAATCCTAAATCATATCCGCCTGTGATATTTAACAGTATCTTTCTCGCACCTTCGATAGATTTTTCCAGTAACGGACTGTTTAATGCCTGTTCTGTAGCTGCTCTTGCTCTGTCTTCGCCTTCTGATTCCCCGAAACCAAGCATAGCTACTCCTGAGTCTTTCATTGTTGCTCTGATATCAGCAAAATCCAGATTTACAAATCCCTGCTTTGTTATCAGTTCCGATATACCTCTTACACCGGCCTTTAATACATTATTAGCCTCTTTAAAAGCATTCATAAGTGTTATATTTAAATTAGGCAGCTCAAATAATTTGTCATTAGGAATGGCAATCATTGTATCCACATATTTTCTCAGATTTTCGATACCCGTATCTGCATTTTTCTTTCTTTGAGGTCCTTCAAAAGCAAAAGGCTTTGTTACTATAGCTACTGTCAGAATTTCCAACTCTCTTGCTACTTCGGCAATAATAGGCGCAGCACCTGTACCGGTTCCTCCACCCATTCCGGCTGTTATGAACAGCATATCTGTTTCTTCCAAAACCTGCCTGATTTTTTCTTTAGATTCTAATGCCGCTTCTCTCCCTCTTTCAGGATCGGCACCCGCTCCCAAACCTTTTGTAGCTCTGTCACCAAGATGTATTTTCATTCCAGCTTTTGAGTCTTCTAAGTCCTGAGAATCTGTGTTTGCAGCTATAAATTCCACACCGTGGATTCCAGTTTCTATCATATCATTTATAGCATTTCCGCCGGCTCCGCCAACACCAATTACTTTAATTGTGGCTCTATTTAGGATCTCTTCCATTTTTTCCCTCCAAATTTGTTTGCAATAAATCTTTTTCTTTTAAATTAATATCCTTAAACCTCAAATCTATGTATTCTACTTTCTTATTTTCATTAATTAAGCTCTTATATAATTTAAAGCAGTTATCATACTTTGCAGTATCAACCACAATGGCAGTCTTAATTAAAGTTCCGTCATTTAATAAAATTTCATAATCGCTTTTTACTTTTTTTACCTCTGAAATATTACTGAAAAAACCTTCATTTTTTATCTTTGACAGTACTTGTAAAATTGTTTCTAAATCTTCTTTATTCTCAGCATTTATAACAGGTAAATTTTTATCTGTAATTTCATTTATATTTGCAAATATCTCTCCATTGTTGTTTATTACATAAAAATTATCTTTCTGTCTCAAATAAGAATAAGGTTTATTTCCTTCTATTCTAACTACCAGCTCGCTTGGATAAACTTTTTTTATTTTTACACTTTTTATTCTAACATCTTCACTAAGATATTTTTCCATTTTTTTAGTATTAATGTAGACTAAATTCGTATTGTCTTTTATCTGTAAAATTTTCTCAGTAATATCAAATTTTATAAGTTCGTTATCTCCCTCTACCTTTACATTTACTACTTTAAAAAAATCTTTACTTGCAAATATGAATAAACCTTTTATTAATATCGTAAGCATTAACAGAAATACTAAAAATTTCAAAAATTTGAGCATCTAATCAACCTCATTATTGTTAAAAGAATTATACACTAATTTTTTATATTTTTCAAACTTGTTTTTTTATATAACAAATCAGCGAGAATGTCAACAATTTTATTTTACTATTATTATCTCTGTTTGTAAATCAATATTATTTTTTTCTTTTATAATTTCCTTAACATGCTCTATTACACCCATTACATCTTCAAAACCTGCTTCTCCCAGATTTACTATAAAATTAGGATGTTTTGGCGAAACCATTGCATTTCCTACTCTGTATTCTTTCAAACCAGCGTCCGAAATTAACTGTGCGGCAAAATTCTGATCCGGATTTTTGAATGTACTTCCGAGATTCGGCAGTTCCAGCGGATGTCTTTCTTCTCTTTTATCTTTTTTATCCTGTGAACATTCTTTATCAAAGCCTTTTGAAAATTTAAAGTATACTTCTACTACGATCCATCTGTTTTCTTTTATGTCAGTTGTTCTGTAATTATAATTCAACTCGCTTTTATCGAATACTTTTATATTTCCGTCAAGATCACATATTTTTATTTTATCTATACAGTCAAAAATTTCTGTACCGTAAGCTCCGCCGTTCATATTTACAAGACCGCCTACCGAGCCCGGAATACCTGTTATATTTTCAAGTCCTGCATAATCATTTGCTTCCATAAAATCAATCAGGTCATCAAGATTTGCCCCTGAACCTATACATACTATATCATAATTTTCATTTTTTTCAATTACTTTCATATAATTAAATTCTTTCAGCGATATAAAGCTTATATCAAGATCCTTATCGCTTATTAGTGTATTTGTTCCGTTCCCTATTAAAAAAACCTTATTTCTTGTTTTCAAAACTTCTTTTAATTCGTCTTCTTTTTCTATAAAAATTAATTCTTTTGCTCTTCCGCCTATTTTCATATTTGAATAATTTTTCATTTCTACATTCGCTAATATTTTCATAATTTCTATCCCTCTATTTAATGTTTTATCCGGCTTATATCTTAACTGATAAATGCCGGTGTCAAAGCTCTTATACCTGTACAAATCAGAGCATTAGTTTATTTTTTATAGTATTTGCAATTCTGGAAATACTTCCTGCCCCCATAAACAAATAAACATTTTCACCGCTGTTATCATTCAGTACATGATCCGATATTTCTTCTTCATTGTAAACTCTTGTACTGCCTCCTATAAGTTCGGCCAGTTTCTCGGAACTTATATTATATGTATTTTCCTCTTCAGCACTGTAAATAGGAAGAAGGTATACTTCATCGGCCAGTTTCAGACTTTCGGCGAATTCATTCAGAAAAAAATTTGTTCTGCTGTATCTGTGCGGCTGAAAAATAACTGTAATTTTACCGGTTTCTATTTTTTTTGCGGCATTAATGGTAGCAGTTATTTCTGTGGGGTGATGAGCATAATCATCTATTATCTTTACAGATTTATCATAAAGTATCTGGTATCTTCTGTTTGCTCCCCTGAAATTATACAGATATTCTTTTACTTTATCTACATTACATAAAAACTCATGTGCAAGGTATATTACTCCCAGTGAATTAGAAATATTGTGTTCTCCTGGAATACTAAGTCTGAATTTTCCCAGACTTTCCCCGTTTTTCACTACTTCATAATGCGATTCCCTGTTTTTATATTCTATATTTGATGCATAAATATCTGCACTCTCATCGTTTATACTATACCATATAATATTTTTATTTTTCAAATTTAATTTTTTTATTTCATGGCAGTCTTTGTTTAAAACTACGATATCACTGGTCTTGTCAATGAATTCCTCAAAAGATTTTTTTATATTTTCATAAGAGCCGTGATTTTCCAGATGATCTGCCTCCACATTTGTCACTATCGAATATGACGGAGTCAGATATAAAAACGAATTATCGCTTTCATCTGCTTCAGCTATAAAATATTCGGAATTTCCTACTTTGCTGTTACTTCCTATTTCGGGTATTATCCCTCCCACTACTATGCAGGGATCCTTTTCAAGCATTGTTATCCCGAGCATAGAGCTTGTAGTTGTCTTCCCGTGTGTTCCTGCTATTGCAATTCCTTTTGAATTATTCATTAACAGTGCCAGTAATTCTCCCCTTTTTATTTTTCTTATGTTATTATTTACTGCATATTTATATTCAGGATTATTTTCCTTAATCGCACTGGAATATACGAAGAGATCTATGTTTTTTCCTTCGAGGTTTTCAGCTTCCTGTCCTATGAACAGCCCCACACCCATATCTCTTAACTGCTTCGAAATTGGTTTTTCCGCTATATCCGAACCATATACATTGTATCCTTTAGTTACCATTATTTTAGCAAGACCGCTCATTCCTATTCCGTTAATTCCGCTAAAAAAGATTGTTTTTGCTCCTTCGCTCATTTCTCCTCCAAGTCTATGTGTTTAACAATAGAACATACAGCATTTCCTTTTTTCAGGGTTTTTAGATTTTCACTCATAAAATCCAGTATATCAGGCTGTTTTATTTCCAATAACGCCTCATCTATCGCATCACTTACATTTTTATTTTCAAAAATTTTAGTTCCGTTTACAAATTCTATTTCCTCTGCATTTTCTTTCTGCCCGACAAAATCATAAGGTATCACTATAGAAGGCTTCTCCAGCTGTATCAGTTCAGAAACAGTAGATGCCCCGGCACGGCACAGAACCATATCCGCCGCACTCATAATGTCCGCCGCATTATCAAAATAAGGAAGAACTACGGCACTTCCGTAATCAGTTATTTTGGAAATTACTTCCTCAAACAGGTCTTTCCCTGTTCCCCAGAATAATCTCAGGTTTTTCATTTCCTGTATTTGATTCCACTTTTTCAAGACTGCCTCATTTATATTTTTGGCTCCCAAACTTCCGCCTATTATAAACAGTACTTTTTCTCCTTCACTAATCCCCAGCTTTTCTCTTTCCTTTGCTTTCTCCTTATGATAAAATTCTTCCCTCAAGGGATTCCCGGTTACTATAAATTTTTCCCTGTATTTTCCGGGAATACTGTTTAGAGTATTTCTAAAAGCAAGAAAAACTTTTTTGGACCCTTTATAAAATTTTTTATTAGCCAGTCCCATAATACTATTCTGTTCCTGAAGATAATACGGGATCCTCAAAAATTTTGCAGCCAGAATCACGGGAATTGATATATAATTGCCGAATCCTATTACTTTGGTTACTTTTTCTCTTCGGAGAATTCTAACAGATCTCAGAGTTCCCTTTAATATTTTGAATACTGCCGATACGGATTTCAGCGGCACTATATCCAATCCGATGAATCTGTAGCCTTCATTAGGAACTATTGTTTTTTCCATTCTGTGTGACGTCCCAATAAATAATACATCTATATTTTTATCTTTTAGCCTTTTGGCTATCGCAAGGGCTGGATATATATGTCCTCCTGTTCCCCCTGTCGTCAAAACCACTTTTTCCTTTTTATTCATCTTCATTTACCTCGTCTATATTATTAATCACATTAATTACTATACCCAAAGCTGCCATAATTACTATAGTGGAACTTCCTCCATAGCTTATCAGCGGCAGAGTAATCCCTGTCGACGGAATAACTCCGGTAACTACAAACATATTTGCCAAAGCCTGTGTTATAAAAAGTACCATTATACCAAATACTAGATACTTTCCGAAATAATCCCTTGTTTTATTTATTGTCATTATCATTATTAATAAAATAAAGAAATATATTCCTATTAAAACAAAGCATCCTATAAGTCCGAATTCTTCCGCATAAGTGGAAAAAATATAATCTGTATGTCTCTCAGGAAGATAAAAATACTTTTGAAGTCCGTTCCCGTAGTGTCTTCCTATTACTCTTCCGCTCCCTATGGCTATAAGAGACTGTCTTGCCTGATATCCCACATCATTTCCGTCTTTATTAAAACCTGTAAGATAATGGAATATTCTTCTTCTTCTGTACTCGGAATGCATTATTCCAAAAGCTCCGAGTGCCATAAACCCGAGAAAGAATACAATAAGCTGTTCTATTTTTACTTTTGAAACAAAAATCATGGAAAAGCCTATTACAAATAATATTGCCGCCGAACTAAACGATTTTTCCATAAAAATTAAAACTATAAATATAAATAACGGTACGACCGCAGCTATAAGTATTTCAAGGCTTTTATATTTTTTATCCTTATAATATTCCAATGCCCCCGACAAATAAATGATAAAAGTAATTTTTGCCACTTCCGAAGGCTGTATCGCTATAGGTCCTAAAACAAGCCATCTTTTGGCACCGTTTACTTCTTTACCTATAATTAAAACCAGAACAAGAAGTACAAGACCGCCGAGAAAGAACAGTCCTCTTATTTTCTTATATCTCTTATAATTTATTCTGGAAGCCGCAATCATGAAGAATCCCCCTGCAGTTATCCATATCAGCTGTCTTATTATAAAGTAGTAATAATTCCTGTACTCGTGCAGTCCTGATGTAAAACTGACGCTAAACATCATAGCAATCCCAATTACTGTTAAAATCATTATTGATATTATAAACGTAATTGACAAGGTTCTTTTCTCTTTCAATTATCTATCTCCTATAATTTGATTTGTAAGCTCTTTAAAAATCCTTCCCCTGTCCTCAAAATTTTTAAACTGGTCAAAACTGGAAGTCGCCGGAGAGAACAAAACTACCTGTTCTTTTGAAAAATCTAAATTATCTTTTATATCATTCAAAACATTTTCCAATGTTTTAAGATTTTTATACCGTGTATATTTTTTATCTTTCAGTTCTTTTTCAAGAATATCCGAAGTTTGTCCGATTAAATATACAAACTCCGCTTTTTCCGCTATTTTATCAATTAATTCTTTATTAGAGGCTTGTTTATCGTATCCTCCGCAAATTAATACCGTTGATTTCCCAAATGCTTCTATTGCTTTAATTGTCGACTCAGAATTCGTTCCTTTGGAATCGTTAATAAAAACCGTTTTCCCTTTTTCAAAGAAATTTTCCAGTCTGTGTTCCAGAGGTTTTGTAGAAGACAGGAATGACTTCATTACTTCTATGCCTACATTGAGAATCATTCCCACAGAAACGATAAACAGTATATTCTCAAGGTTATGCTTTCCCTTTAGGGATAATTCCGAGGTTTTCATAAGAGGAATTACCTGTGAATTATTATCTGTCACATAAATAATCCCGTCTTTTTGAAATACATCTGCTTTTTTCTCATCACTCAGAAAAATCCTTTTTGCTTTTATTTTATCATCTATATCTTTATTTTCCGAGATAATTCTTAGTATTTCTTTATCGTCAAGATTTATCAATGCATAGTCATTTTCATTCTGATGATCAAATATATTAAATTTTGTTTTATAATAATCGTCCAGTGAATTATATCTTGTCAGATGATCCGGCGTCAAATTTATTATTCCTGCTATATACGAGTATATTTCTGGATCATTTTCCAGCTGATAGCTGCTTAATTCCAAAACAATATAATCAGGCTCTTTTCCGCTACTAACCAGTTTTGCAAAAGAAAATCCTGCATTACCCGCAAGCTCGGCATCAAATCCGGCTTCCTTCAAAAGCTCGTATATTTTTGTAGCAGTAGTTGTTTTCCCGTTTGTTCCTGTAATCGAAATAATTTTAGCTTTTTTATCCATATACCTGTATGCCAGATCTATCTCTGATATTACACTTATCCTTAAGCTGTCTGCTTTTTTCAGAAGTTCCGCATCCCATGGTATTCCGGGACTTTTTACAATAAATTCTATCTTCTGCTCGTCGATTATCTTAATTCCTTCTTCGCTTTTTATACCGGTTTTATCATCTACAAGAAAAACATTGTATCCTTTTTTTTCAAGTAATTGCCTAGCTCCGTGCCCGCTTAGCCCCGCTCCGAATACTATTGCATTTTTCATCACTAATCATTCCTTATTATCTTAATTTTAAAATCAAAAAAGTCAGTAAAGCCATCAATATCGAAATTATCCAAAACCTTATGGTTACCTTGGTTTCAGGAATTCCCAAAAGCTCAAAATGATGATGTATAGGTGCCATTCTGAATACACGTTTTCCAAACTTTTTATAATGCCATACCTGTATCATTACTGATAAGGCTTCTACTATAAATATAAACCCTGCTACAGGAAGCAAAAGCTCCTGTTTTATGAAAATTACCACTATTCCGAGAACTCCTCCCAGCGTAAGTGATCCCGTGTCTCCCATAAATACCTGTGCCGGATAAAAATTATACCATAAAAAACCGATTGACGCTCCTATGATTGATACGAGATATACCAGTATTTCTCCGGCTTCCTTTACATAAAAAAGATTCAGATAGTCCGCATATTTTATATGTCCTGTAAGATATGTTATTATTGCCAGAGTAGCACACACAATGATAATAGGTCCTGTTACAAGTCCGTCAAGTCCGTCGGTAAGATTTACTGCATTTGAAGACCCTATTATTACCACTGCCATAAAGACAAAAAATAATGCGGGTGTAATATAAAAATATGAATTTTTTATTATTGGATTTACTATTGAAAAATCTACTCTCGAACTGATAAGTCCGTATTTATAAATAAAAATAAATGTCAGTATTGTTATAATAAGCTGCCCTAATATTTTCTTCTTACTCGAAAGTCCTTTTTTATACTTTGTAAGCTTTAGATAATCATCGTAAAACCCTATTGTACTAAACAAAATAGTTATAAAAAATAAAAAGACAATAAATTTATTTGAGAAATTCCCGCAAACCGCAGTAGCAAATAAAATAGCCCCTATGATAAGAAGTCCTCCCATTGTCGGTGTCCCTGATTTTGAAAAATGAGATTGCGGTCCCTCTTCTCTGACAGTATCTCCGTATTTTTTCTTTTTCAGCCATGCTATAAAAGGTTTTCCAAGTATCAAAACAAAGAGTAATGCCAGAAAAAAGGATATCGAAGCCCTTATTGTGATAGATTTAAATATTCTCAGGATTTTCAAATCCTCAAAAAACAATTGATGTAATAAATACAGCATTTTATTAATTTCCTTCCTCTATAATTTCTTCTAATCTCATACCTCTAGACCCTTTCAGCAGGACTGCAAGCTTTTCGGAATCATATTCTCTGAGCTTTTCTCTGATAACAGACTTATCTTCAAAATGAAAAACATTCATATCTTTGATTTTTTCATAAAGATTTTTCATCAAAGGACCATATAGCAATATTTCATTTTGCTTTGTATTTCTCAGTATTTTTTCCAGTTCCTCATGAAATTCAGCATCCTTCTCGCCAAGCTCCAGCATATCACCTAATACAACTACTTTATACCTGTCATTATAAATATCCGAAAATGTAAGAACGGCTTTTTCCATTGAAATGGGGCTGGCGTTGTATGCGTCATTAATATATATAATGTTGCCGTTTTCTATTTTTTGAAATCTCATTGCTGTAAGCCTTATATTTTTAAATTCATCGGCAAGATTTTCAGTCTTTATTCCAAATTCTTCAGATATCGCTGTGCCAAATAAAAGATTTAGAATATTATGCTCGCCTATAAGATTAGTCTCAAGAGTAAGCCTGTCATTCAGGTCAAATTTTGTACCATCGCCGCTTAAATTTATATTTTTTGCTCTGTAATCGGCAGTGCTTTTCCCTTCTGCCGAAACCTTTATCCCGGAAATATTACCTAAAAAAGGATCATCGCTGTTTAAAAACATTTTAGCTTTCACATGCTTTATAATCTCGCTTTTCGCTTTAAAAACATTTTCCCGGCTTCCCAAAAACTCAAGGTGAGAGTCACCTATATTAGTAATAATCCCGTAATCAGGTTTTGCAATGGCAGCAAGCAGATCTATTTCACCAAAACCGCTCATCCCCATCTCCAAAACTAAAAAATCATCGGAATTTTCAGCACGTAACAAAGAAACAGGCAATCCTATATGATTATTTAAGTTGCCTTCAGTTTTTTTTCCTTTATACTTAACAGACAACAGCTGGTATATAATATCTTTTACCGTTGTTTTTCCATTACTTCCTGTAATTCCAATTATTTTCAAATCTAATGTATTTCTCCAATTTTCAGCAAATTTTTGCAAAAATTTAATACTGTCATTTACTAAAAATGTTTTTGGATAAGATATATTTTTTGTCTTATCGTCGTATATAACATATGCTCCTTTTTCTGCCGCTTCCTGAATATAGCTATTACCGCCTCTGATAGCTATAAACACATCATTTTCCCGTGCTTCACCCGAATTAATTAAAACGTCATTTATCTTCGGAATATTTGAAAAATTAGAAATTCCAAATTCTTCAAGTGTCATTTTAAAGATATAATTTTTTTTCATAATTTAATAACTCCATTTTTAGTGTATAACTAAATAATTATACCACTTAATATATAATTTATCAATAAAAAAATCAGACTTTCAAGTCTGTATACGGAATTTTTTTTCATCTGTAAAAATACCTGCATTTTTATATCAAAAAAAAATATTAAATAAACTAAAAATATTGATTTTCATAATCGAAAAACAATATTTTTTTATGCAATTATTAAATTAAAAATGTAAAGAATAAAATTATAAAATGAAAACTATAAAGTTTCAGCAAAATCCAGAATATTATCAAAACTTAAGAAATCAAAATTTAGTCCTTTAAGTGACTCTTCACGTCCATGTCCTGTACGCAGAAAAATCGGTTTTATTCCCAGTTTATCTGCCGGAATAAGGTCACTGACCTTATCACCAAGCATATAAGTATTCTCAGTATCTATGTCTAATTCTTTTATCGCTTTTTCAAACAAAAGTGTTCCCGGCTTTCTGCACTCACATTTTGTTTTATAACTTCCTATACCGTCTGTATGATGAGGACAATAATAAGTTTTTTCTATAATAATACCTTTTTTTTTCAGATCATTTTCTAAAAAAGAACTCAACTTTAGAAAATCCTCCTCACTGTAGTAACCTCTTCCAATCCCTGACTGATTAGTAATTACAGCAAGTTTATAGCCTTTTTTCTGAAAAATTTCAAGTGCTTTTATTACACCAGACTCATATTCAAAATCTTCTATTTTATAAAGGTAATCTTTTTCTATATTTATAGTACCGTCTCTATCCAATAAAATATACTTATCCATCATAACTCCTTATTAAAATATTTATACTTTATGAGTTCATTCTTTTTTCGGCTTTTTATCTCTATTATAAAAACAATATCGGAGTTATCCGCTTCCACCCTGCCCATATATACATCATCGCCGCATATATATTCTCCAGTAATAAGAGTATTAGGCTCCCATTTTGAAAAAGTAAATATTTTTTCATATTCATTATTTCTAAAATGCCAAAATTCCAGCACATTATCATCATTAAGAACCCACATCTTTTTATCTTCGTAACTAAGCCTGTCATCTATGGTAATTCTGTCCAGAAAGAATATTTTATTATCTTCACAGATAACTGATGTTTTTCCTGTTCCTCTGTAATTCCAGTTCATTTCTGAATTCCCCATACTTGACGACATAAAAACTAATTTATCAATATTTTTAAATAATTCAGATATCTCTTTCATTGCAGCCGCCTCCGATATAATTAGTAATATTAAAATTTACTTCTAACATAATTATATCAGGAAACCTAAAATATGTTAAGAAAAAAACCCTATTAAGAAATAGGAAAAGAAATGGCGTCCCTGGCAGGACTCGAACCTGCGACCCTTTGATTAACAGTCAAATGCTCTAACCAACTGAGCTACAGAGACATATAATTAA
>JAITVW010000292.1 GCA_031285605.1 Fusobacteriales bacterium
AAGGAATAAACGACATACCTCTACCTAATTAATTTAATTATACAATATTTGTATACATACAGCTAATAAAGGATTATAGGTTGCCTTATTAACCTAAATACATTATACAAGGAATATAAAACATGGAAAAAAAGAACTGGTACAATCTTTCTGCGGAAGATACCGCAAATCTTCTTGATACAAATCTTGCAAACGGTCTTACAGAAGCTCAGGCTGCGGAAAGAGTAAAAACGTACGGATATAATGAGCTGAAGCAGGGGAAGAAAAAAAACTTCCTTCAAAAATTTCTGGCTCAGTTTAAAGATACAATGATTATTATTCTAATACTTGCTGCTGTTATATCGGGAGTTGTAGGAATTCTGGAAAGCAAAGAACCTGTAATATCTGTTTTAGATTTTCTGGAAAAAATAAGTGATTCCTTCATTATATTATTAATAGTTATAGTTAACGCCGTTATTGGTGTCCTGCAGGAAAATAAAGCCGAAAAATCTCTGGAAGCATTAAAAAAACTAAGCTCTCCTGTTTCCAAAGTACTCAGGGACGGACAGATACTCATGCTTCCCGGTAAAGAGCTTGTTCCCGGAGATATAGTAATATTGGATACCGGTGATTATATCCCCGCCGATCTGAGACTTTTTGAAGCCGCAAATTTGAAAATAGAAGAAGCTTCATTAACCGGAGAATCAGTTCCTGTGGAAAAAATAACTTCTGTCATAAAGGAAACTGATATTCCCCTCGGTGACAGAGATAATCTTGCTTTCTCAGCCAGTCTTGTTTCTTACGGGCGCGGGAAAGGTATAGTAGCAGAAACAGGAATGAATACAGAAGTAGGAAAAATTGCAGCCATACTGGATTCTACAGAAGTCATGCAGACTCCCCTGCAAAAAAGACTGGATAAGCTGGGAAAAATGCTTGGAATTGCCGCTATAGTAATTTGTGTCCTTATGTTTATAATAGGAAGCAGTTACGGAAAAGAACCAATACATCTGTTCCTGTCTGCAGTGAGTCTTGCTGTTGCTGCAATCCCTGAAGGACTTCCGGCTATAGCCACTATAGTTCTGGCTATCGGTGTTCAGAGAATGGTTACCAAACATGCCATTGTAAAAAGACTCCCTTGTGTGGAGACACTCGGAAGTACTACTGTAGTATGTTCTGATAAAACAGGTACTCTTACACAAAATAAAATGACTGTAGAAAAAATATATTTTAATAATAATACTGTTGACGTAGAAAGCATCAGTTCACCTGCTGATGAACTGAAACTTCTTATTACTTCAATTGTTCTCTGTAATGACTCCAAGATTATTACTGAAGAGGAAAAAATAAAAATTACCGGTGATCCCACAGAAACTGCATTGGTAGATCTGGGATTAAAATTTGATCTTGATAAAGACAAGCTCGAGAGCAGTGAAATAAGAATTAACGAAATTCCTTTTGATTCTGAAAGAAAACTTATGTCTACAGTCAATAAAGACATAAAAACCAATACAATAAAAGTTTATACAAAAGGTGCCGTTGACGAGCTTCTGAAAAGATGTAACAGAATACTTATAAATAACGAAGTCAGGGAATTAACAGAAAAAGATACTGCCGAAATCCTAAAAGCCAATACCACTATGGCTGAAAATGCTCTCAGAGTATTAGGAACAGCATACAAAGACACAGACAGTGAATCTGCAGACAATGCCGAAACTGAACTTATATACATTGGTATGGTAGGAATGATAGACCCTCCAAGACCGGAAGTAAAATCAGCAATTGAAAAATGTAAAACTGCCGGCATAAAAACCGTTATGATAACAGGTGACCATAAAATAACCGCTTCTGCCATTGCCTCTGCTCTTGGTATTTTAGAAAATGACGATGAAGCAATTACAGGTGCCGATGTGGAAAAAATGACAGATCAGGAACTTGAAAACAGGGTAAAACATATTTCTGTATATGCCAGAGTTTCCCCCGAACATAAAGTAAGAATAGTCAACGCCTGGCAAAAACACGGTGATATAGTTGCCATGACAGGAGATGGTATTAATGATGCTCCTGCACTTAAAACAGCCGATATAGGTGCTGCCATGGGAATAGTCGGGACTGATGTATCCAAAGAAGCCGCTGACATTATTCTTACAGATGATAACTTTGCTACTATTATTTCTGCAGTGGAAGAAGGAAGAAGAATTTATGATAATATTCTAAAAGCTGTACAATTCCTTATTTCCAGTAATATAGGCGAAATTATTGTATTATTCTTCGCCACTTTGGTAAACTGGGTAGAACCGTTAATTCCTATACATATTTTATGGGTTAATCTTATTACGGACAGTCTTCCTGCCCTTGCGCTGAGCTTTGACCCTGCTGAGGAAAATATTATGAAAAGATCTCCTATCCCTGCTAATACCGGTATCTTTACCAAAGGTATGATATACAGAATAGGCTATCAGGGTGCCATGATCGGTATTCTCACACTTATAGCCTACAGAATAGGTATACATGAGGATCCTTCCAATATCATCCTTGGTCAGACTATGGCATTTGCAGTTCTGAGTCTTTCTCAGCTTGTACATGTGTTTAATATAAGATCAAAAACAAATTCTATATTTAAATCAGGAATATTTAATAATATGTACCTTATTTATGCGGTGTTATGTTCATTTATACTTATGATCGCAGGATTATTTATCCCTTTTTTACAGGATATATTCAATGTCGTCACTCTATCAGGAAGAGATATTCTGATTGTTATAGTTCTGTCAATCATGCCTGTATTGATTGTGGAAATATTAAAATTCTTTAAAATAAACTCATTTAAAGATGAAAATTAGAACAGGGAGATAAAGTCTCCCCTTCTTTTTTAAAAATAGTTTACAACCAGAAAATACAAAAAAACTGCCGTGCCTCTATAACAGTTATATTATTTATTGAAACTTCATTATCAATTCCACTGTTTAACAGTATAAATGAAATAAATAAAAAATATCAAGGTTAAAAAAGAGAAATAAATTAGTGTTATTTATATTCCTTACTTTTTATAAGTAACTTACTATTAATTCAAGTTAATAAAATTATTGTATAACAAGAAGCCAACATTACAAAAAAACGCTGAATTTTCATGATTTCTGGATTTCATTTCCATATATCTTTTTAAGTCTATTATAAGCTCTTGTAACATTTTTTATAAAAAATATTACTGTGTTATGGTTCTTAAATTTCAAGAATTTAAAACAGCTAAAAAAGGACAATATCAAATTAATGATATTCTCCTTCCAAAGAATAATAGGGGCTGTAAGAAATACTCCTGTAACTATTCCTGTGTTACCATAATTATTTTTATTATTGACAAAATTATTTATATTCTTGCCTACCTGCTCTAATCCCAATCCTGCTCCTATTGGAATTGTAGATTTTTTTCTTCCACTGGCACACTCTGCTTTTTATCATGGTCGAATTTATATCCGGGACATTGTAATGGATTGCTACAAAAATCCAGCATTTCATCATCAATCGTTAAATATTTATTATTCCCGTAACTTAATACGTTACTTCCATCTAAAATATCATTATAAAAGCTGTTCTCGCTTCCATCTAAAGGCTTTCTTCCTATTGACGTGAATAATTCTTCCTGTAAATTCTCTTTTCCTGCCTGCTCTTCTGTTTTATCATAAACATAGGGGTTGCTCGGATTGTAATGGTTTAATTCTGCTCCCAATGCATTATAAACCTGTTCCATATCCGATACATCTACTTCTTTTACATTTAGATATATCTCTATTTTCTCATCTTTCCTCACAAATGCCGCTATTTCATCACTTTTTGGCTGGTCTGTAAAATTTATTACTATCTCTACATCATCATCTATTCCATAAGCTGACTTTACTGCATTTGCCATATCACTTACCAGTTTTTTTGAATTTTCCGCTTTTAATTCATCTGGAAGGTTCTTTAATTCCTT
>JAITVW010000301.1 GCA_031285605.1 Fusobacteriales bacterium
CTTTTTCTATTCTGCCACTTATTTATCAAAATTTATTCGTTCCTCTTCCACTACCAATGGTCTGTTCATAACTCTGGTATTAATATTCATTATATATTCACCGAGAAAACCTATAAAAAACAGCTGTATCCCGCCCAAAAAGAACATTCCTATTATTATAGGGGCCGTACCCGCCGGAAACATATTCCAATATAGTAATTTTAATATCAGATATATAATGGAAACCAATATGCTAAGTCCTGCAATTATAAAGCCAAATATAGTTGCAGTTCTTAAAACAACCTTTGAATAAGATGTTATACCAAGCATACCAATGTCATATAATGTAAAAAAATTATTTTTTGTTTTTCCAAATTTTCTCTGAGGCTGCGTGTAACTTATTTCTTTTCTTGTAAAACCTAATTCTGCCACTATTCCTCTGAGATAGGGCTGCGGATCATTCAGGCTGCCTAAGATCTTTATAAAATCTTTATCATACAATCCAAAACCTGTAAAGTGTTCAATATGCTCTACATTTGATATTTTCTTGATTGTTTTATAAAACATTGTTCTTAGAAAATACATTATTTTACTTTCTTTACTTTTAGTTTTTATACCCACTACAATTTTATATCCTTTTTCCCATTCAGCTACAAACTCTTTAATCTTCTCCGGCGGATCCTGTAAATCTGCAACCATAAGAATAACACAATCTCCAGTTGCCTGCGTCATTCCATGGTAAGGAGAATTTAATTGCCCAAAATTCTTAGCATTGAAAATAGCCTTGATCCTTTTATCCTTGACAGCCATCTCTATAATTTTATCCCGGGTTTTATCCAATGAATAATTATCTATAAATATTATTTCATAATCATAATCATTTAGTCCATCTTCAAAAACTTTATTAACTTCATTAACCAATAACTCTACATTTTCATATTCGTTATAAGTAGGAACTACTACACTAATTTTTTTTTTCATTATTTCATCCTTATAAAGTTTTGATTTTTATTATTTTTTTATTATCATGATATCCTCTAATTCTTCTTCTAATAATTGAGGGCTCATATTTTAAATTGCCTTATCAAATTCAAGCTTAGGATATACCTTAGTTTCCCCAGTTATTCTATATTCTATTAAACAATTTCTTTCCTCTAAAATTTTTCTTCTTAAGTCTTCATCCAATATCATCTCATTATCTAGTAAATAATAATTTATATTATAGGCTTTAGCTAAATCCTCTAGGTTCGGAACTAAATATCCGCCTTCTTCGACAGTTCCTATAAGTCTCTTTTCAAAATATAATTCCTGAAATTGTGTTATCATTCCGAGGCTTTTATTATTCATGACAATCACTTTCACAGACAGGTTATATTGAGATATAAGCATCAAAGATTGTATTGCCATATGAAATCCTCCATCACCGCTTATTGAATAAACTGTCTGGTTTTCATTGGCAAATGCCACTCCTACTGACGCAGGAAGTGCATATCCCATTGGAGCCAAACCGCCGCTTGTCATAAATTTTTGATTTTTTTTCATTTTTAATTTTTGGGCAGTCCACATTTGATTTTGCCCTATATCAACACAAAATATATCTCCCTCTTTACTCGAAGCATTAAGATAATCAATTAATTCATACGGACTTTTATTCTCTATATTTTTCTGAATTTCAGCATCCTGATTGTACTTTTCTTTTATTTTATTTAGATAATCAATCCAATCTGAATTTTTATTATTTAAACCTTCCTTCTTGTTTAAATATATTAAAAAATCTTTTACATCCATATGTAGTTCTAATCTATTACTTATTCTATTATATTCCAGTTCATCTTCATCAATATCAACATGTATTATTTTCCCAGCTTTAACGAATTCTTTATAATTCGCACCAGTTTGTCTTGTATCAAGACGAGTTCCGAGAGCGATTAATAGATCACAATTGGCTATAGATATATTGGAATTTCTGTTACCATAACTTCCTATCATACCAAAATACAACTCTGATTCTTCATCACATAGTCCTTTTCCTTTTAAAGAAGTTACTACAGGAATTCTATTGCTCTCAGAAAACTCATTTAATGCTCTCTTACTTTCATCCTTAAATACACCGCCACCACACAAAATCATAGGTCTTTTAGCATTTTTTATGAGATCAACAGCTTCCTCTAACAAAGAAATAGTGACCTGCTCATTTATTTTCAATTCCTTTGGATTAAATCCTTTTAAATTTTCAATATCAACTTCTGCCCTTTGAATATTCATTGGTATATCTAATAACACAGGTCCGGGTCTTCCACTGGTTGCAATGTAGTATGCTTTTTCCAGTTCATATCTTATATTCTTCTCATCTTTAATAAGAACTGAATATTTTACAATAGGTTTAACGATATTTACAATATCTGTTTCCTGAAATCCGAGCTGTCTGATTGGTTTCTCATCTTTATATTCATATGTATTAACTTGTCCTGTTATATAAAAAACAGGAATTGAATCAAAATATGCATCTGCTATTCCAGTGATCATATTTGTAGCTCCTGGTCCGCTTGTAGAAATAGCTACTCCGATATTCTGTGTTTCTAGCGCATATCCTTCTGCAGCAATTGAAGAACTCTGTTCATGATATGTCTGAACGAATTGAACATTTTTATTCAAATGTATAGAATCTACAAGATGAGTTATCATTCCGCCCACATAACCAAAAATTATTCCTACTTCTTTTTCCTCAAAAAATTTTATTATATAATCAGAAACTTTCATAAAATACTCCTATTTATATAGATTTTTGTTATTTTGAAACCAGTCGACTGCTTTTTTTATACCTTCATCAAAAGAATTATTCAGCTCCCATGAAAACTTTTTCTTTGCTTTACTTATATCTGAAGTCCAATTTTCTGTTTCAAATTCTCTTTCAGCTTTTGTATTATATTTTATCTCACTTTTAGAACCTGTAATTTCAATTACTTTATTAACAATATACTGTACTGAATGTTGCTCTCCATATCCGCAATTATAAATTTCACCTTTTAAATCTGCAGGGTTTTCAAAAATTTTTAAATATAATTCTACTACATCTTCAATATAGATAAAATCTCTTACAGAACTTGGATTTGCCAAATAAATCGGTTTTTCTTCCAGTGCATTTAGTATTACATCCGGAAATAATCTTCCTTTTTCCTCGTAATCTCCAAAAGGAGAAAATAATCTTAACGTTCCTATATTTTTATTTTCTCTAGAAATATAATTACAGTACAAGGCTGATGCTACTTTTGATACTCCATAAGCTGTAATTGGCTCACATATATCTGATTCCTTCATTTGTTCACTCTTAGGTCCGTATTCTGAAGAACTTCCTGTATTTATAAAACA
>JAITVW010000041.1 GCA_031285605.1 Fusobacteriales bacterium
CATAAAAAGTTTTTTCATTTTCACAATAAAAGAAATATACTCATTTTTTTTAAAATTATTACTTGCAATAATTGTTTTTACAATTGTTTTTCTTATTTTTGCAGCTTCAATGGGAAAAATCCTTGAACAAAAAAATACTGTAAATAAGAATTATGAATATGTTGTATTTAATCCTTATGATCCTACCGAGGACAAATTAAACAACAAACTCTTTGTAAATTCCAAATATAATATAAATTTTTATAAAATAGTCAATTCTGTGGATTATATAGTCCAAGATCCTAAAGTCAAAGGTGTAATTATTAATCTTGACCAGATTTCACTGAATTCTTCACAGATTGAAGAACTTATACCGAAATTTGAAAAAATAAAAAAGAGCGGAAAAAAGATATATGCATATGGAAGCTATATTGATAACAATAAATATTCACTGGCAGTAAATGCAAGTGAAATCAGCATGATTCCGTCAGTATCAGCAGATTTGTCAATTACAGGCTATCATTATTCAAGCCTGTATTATAAAAATCTTTTTGACAAGCTTGGAATTGATATTAAAGTTATTCATATCGGTGATTTTAAGTCATACGGCGAAAATTATACAAGAACTTCCATCTCTGATGAGCTAAAAGGCGAATTAACAAGAATTTTTGACAGAAGACTTGATATATTCACAGAAAATATTTCTAAAGCAAGAAAAATTGATAAAAATAAACTTTCTGCCGATGTCATAAACGGAGACAGTTCTTTCCTTACTCCGTTTAATGCGAGAGACAGAGGATTTATCGATAAGCTGGAGTATTCCGGCCAGCTTTTCCAAAGACTTGGAATAACAGATGAAAATGTTATTGACATTTATGATTATGCAGATAAGATGCGTGTGCCTGAGAAAAAGGACAAAATAGCTGTTATTTATGCTGAAGGTCCTATTATGTATGATGAAAATACAGGAAACAACATTGCTATCACACCGGTTAGTATTGCTGAAAAAATAAAACAGCTGAAAAAAGTAAATAACCTTAAAGGAATAGTATTAAGAATAAATTCACCGGGTGGTTCTGCATTAAGTGCCGAGCTTATCTATCAGATGTTTTCTGAAATGCCTGTCCCTGTTTATGTTTCAATGGGAAGTACTGCAGCTTCGGGCGGTTACTATATAGCCATGGCAGGAGACAAAATTTTTGCAGACAAAAGTACTATTACCGGTTCTGTGGGAGTAGTAAGTACCATTCCAAAAATAAAAAAGGCAGCCGGTAATCTGGGAATAGACAGCAGCAATATTACCAAAGGGAAATATTCTGATTTATATGACCCTTTTGTAGATTTAAGTGAAGAAAGCACAGAGAGACTACGTACAAGTATGCAGGAGACATATAAGGAGTTCAAGTCAAGAGTTGAAAAAAACAGAGATATTTCAGCTGATAAACTTGAGGAATATGCTCAGGGTAAAGTATGGCTTGGTGATGAAGCTAAGGAAATAGGTCTTGTTGACCAGATCGGCTCACTTGATGATACAATACAGGCAATGGCCAAGGATCTAAAATTACAAAATTACAGTGTAGAAGAGATCTTTGTAAAAGAAGATTACAATAAAGTTCTTCAAAGACTTTTGGGATATATCACAGCACAGGTAACTCTCATGGATATCCCCAGAGTAATGAATGAAATAGAATTTTTAAAACAAAATTCTGCAAAACCGCTTTATTATCTGCCCTATGACATTAAATCACTTGTTTATTAATTTGGAAGATTTATAAACAAATTAAGAAGGAACCTTTGAAATTACACAATATTTTTCTTGTGTTATTTTCTTTGGTTCCTGTTCTATTTTTCATATAATTTTACTCTCTTAATATTTGTAAATGACTGATTTTTATGCATATGTACAAAAACGTCATCTGAATTCGCTGATAATTTATTACACCGCTGTCCAAATATAAATCCTATTATTTTCCTCAAACAAGAAGACTCTGTTTCAACAATAAAAGTATAATTTTACAAAACCCTTATATCTATTTATGATAAATTATTTTTCACTATTGCTGTAACACTCTACTATTTCCCCGAAATACATATAATGATAGTCTTTTTGAGGATAGTTATCACTCTTTACATTCTCTGGAAATTCCTCCCCGTTCATCAGCTGTTTAAATTTTATTTTGCATTCATAATACATGTCACATCCGTTTATTACAGGTGACTTTATTAATTTAGACGGAATAAATTCCACTATTTCGGATTTGTCAGTATCTCTGCCTGATTTTGTACCGCATATACCCAGTTCTTTGTTTAAATTACTTCCAAAAGGAATACTCACAGTGAAATCTTCTCCGTCTTCCAACAGCTCATTTGTATATCTGTGCGGTCTTACCAAAACCATAAAATATGGTTTATTCCACATAATTCCCATATATCCCCATCCTATAGTCATTGTATTCACCTTAGTTCCCGATCTGACACTTAAAAATGCACCGTTTTTTAGTTTTGACATTGTTTTTTCCATATTCATACTAAAATCCATAATATCACCGCTTTCAGCTAATTTATAAATCGAGTAGAGGCTGATCCTTAATGGACTTCACCCCTCTCACACCACCGTACGTACCGTTCGGTATACGG
>JAITVW010000088.1 GCA_031285605.1 Fusobacteriales bacterium
GCTGAAAAAGGAACTGGCAGATTTCATCAAAAATTTTAAAGATAACTTTGAACAGTAAGTAGGTGTTTTTTATGTCAGCAAATATGAAAGAAATAAAAGGTAGAATAGAAAGCATAAAGAGTACCAGCCAGATTACAAATGCAATGAACGTAGTATCTTCTACAAAGTTTAAGAAATTTCAGACTTTGACACTAAGCACAAGAAAATATTCGGAAGCAATAGAAGAAACTCTGGGAAATGTGGCCGGCAGCCTGAAGTCTGTACATCATGTCTTTTTTGACGGTAAAAGAGAAGTAAAAAAAATAGGTGTAATAATGATGACTTCAGACAGAGGACTCTGCGGAAGTTTTAACAGCAATACCTTTAAAGAACTGGAAAAGTTAGTGGCAGGCTACGGGGAAAAAGGAGTAAAAGTTTCTGTGATAGCTGTGGGGAGAAAGTCAAGAGACTATTGTAAAAGAAGAGGAATAAATGTAGACGCAGAATATATACAGCTGATTCCCGAGACAATGTTTGAAAAAGCGAAAGGAATAAGTGAAAATATAGCAGAATTCTATTTGAGCGACATATATGACGAAGTGCATATTATTTATTCCAAATTCATATCTGCAATACAGTATGAACTAAAGGCAGAAAAACTGCTTCCTCTGGAAAGAAGAGAAGCAAAGACTAATAAGGAATACATATTTGAACCTTCAATAGAAGATGTTTTAAGAAGTTTACTTCCTAAAAGCTTAAATATAAAAATATACCAGTCATTACTGGAAAATACAGCAAGTGAACATTCGGCGAGAATGACGGCAATGCAGAGTGCAAGCGATAATGCCAAGGATATACTTGATGAATTGACATTAGATTATAACAGAGTCAGACAGTCGATTATTACACAGGAGCTTACTGAGATAATCGGCGGATCAAATGCCTTAAAATAGTAGACAGGAGGGCAAGGCGTGGAAAATAAAGGAACTTTATTACAGATAATAGGACCGGTAATTGATGCAAGATTTGAGGAAAAGCTTCCTTCAATATACAATGCGTTAATTATAAAATTTGAAGACGGAAAACAGCTGGTTGCAGAAGTTCAGCAGCATTTGGGAAACAATGTTGTGAGAGCAGTTGCTATGGACGGAACAGACGGATTAAAAAGAGGACTGGAAGTAATAGATACCGGAAGTCCTATCAAAGTACCGGTAGGAAGAGAGACACTGGGAAGAATATTTAATGTTCTTGGTGAAGCAGTGGATAGAGGACCGGCAGTAAAAACTGAGGAATACCACTCTATTCACAGGGAAGCTCCAAGCTTTGAAGAACAGGGAACAGGAACAGATATTTTGGAAACAGGAATAAAAGTAGTAGATCTGCTTGCTCCTTATCTAAGGGGCGGGAAAATAGGTCTGTTCGGAGGAGCCGGAGTAGGAAAGACAGTATTAATTCAGGAACTGATTAATAATATAGCAAAGGGTCACGGAGGACTTTCGGTATTTGCCGGAGTCGGAGAAAGAACAAGAGAAGGAAGAGACCTTTATAATGAAATGAAAGAAAGCGGCGTTATAGATAAAACAGCTTTGATATACGGACAAATGAACGAACCTCCGGGTGCAAGGCTGAGAGTAGGTCTTACAGCACTTACAATGGCAGAATATTTTAGGGATCGTGAAGGTCAGGACGTGTTATTGTTTATAGATAATATATTCAGATTTACACAGGCAGGATCAGAAGTTTCGGCGTTATTGGGAAGAATGCCTTCTGCGGTTGGATATCAGCCGAACCTTGCAACTGAAATGGGTACACTTCAGGAGAGAATAACTTCTACGAAAAAAGGATCAATAACATCAGTTCAGGCTGTATACGTACCGGCAGATGACTTTACAGATCCGGCACCGGCTACTACATTCTCGCATTTGGATGCAACTACAGTATTATCAAGAGGTATTTCATCACTTGGAATCTATCCTGCAGTAGATCCTCTTGAGTCGACTTCAAGAATTCTTGAGCCGGAAATAGTAGGAATAGAGCACTATAATACTGCAAGGGAAGTACAGAGATTACTTCAAAGATATAAAGAATTACAAGATATAATTGCTATCTTAGGGATGGATGAATTATCTGATGAAGATAAATTAACAGTAAACAGAGCAAGAAAAATACAGAGATTTTTCTCTCAGCCATTCCATGTAGCAGAACAGTTTACAGGTCTGGAAGGAAAATATGTGCCTCTGAAAGAAACAGTCAGAGGATTTAAAGAAATACTGGAAGGAAAACATGATAGTTTACCGGAACAGGCATTTTTATTCGTAGGAAGTATTGAGGAAGCAGAGGCTAAGGCAAGAGAATTGGCAGGTGAGTAATTATGGCAAAATCTTTTAATGTAGAAGCTATAACACCATCAGGAGTGGCTTTTTCCACTACTGCCGAATTTTTGAAACTAAGAACTGTAAACGGAGATATAGGAATAATGGCTGATCATATGCCTTTGGTTACTGAACTGAGCTATGGTGAAATGATAGTAAAGCAGGAAAAAGGTGAGGAAGTTCGTTACTATATTGACGGCGGTTTTATGGAAGTCAACAAAGAGAGGGTTCTTATCCTTGGTGATGAAATAATAGAATCAAGTCAGATTGATATAGAAAGAGCACAAAGAGAAAAGGAAGTTGAAGAATCGAAATTATCCAAGCTGAAAGAGGAAGAAGATATAGCCAGAGCTAATAAGAAGATTCAGGAAAATCTTATGAAAATAAAAATAGGAAGCAGATAAATAAAGTATCTATAAAATTTGATTTTATAGATATTTTTACTTTTTGGGGGAAGAAAGCAAAATAGGTATTTTACCATAAAAAATATGGAAATATAAAGAGATTTCAAAGTAATGTTTGATAGAATGGCTATACTAATTGATAGATAAGAGGAGATGTTAAAATGAAAAAGTTTTTTTTAGCTGCAATTTCTGTTTTTTTTCTGTTTAGTTGCAGTAATACTACAACATTGCAGGGTAACGGTACTACAGGTACAGGAATTACTGTTAAACAAAAAGATATAGCTGACACATCATGGAAACTTACAGCAATTTCAGGTGAGAAAATAACGCCAAAAATGATGGACGGCCAAGAGGCAGGAGCAATAACTCTTGATATAACAGCTGATAAAATAAGCGGAAGTGCGGGAGTAAACAGATATTTCGGGACTTATACACTAAATGGCAAAAATATTACGTTAAGCGGAGTAGGGAGCACAAGAATGATGGGACCACAGGATTTGATGGAAAAAGAATCTAAATATCTGTCAGCGCTTGGCAATGTAACAGGTTTTGAATTCAAAGACAATAATACTCTGGTATTGAAAGCAGGAGCAGAGACACTGACTTTTACTAAGGTAAAATAAAAAAATACATAAATGATCAATCGTTTTGGCGGTTGATTTTTTTATGCAAAAAGAACCTGAGTCTTAGATTCTTTAAGTCTTTTACAGTTTTTTTCAAACTGTTTTATTTCTATTTCAAGATTTTTAGTTTAATGCAGTTTTTGTTTGATTATTGATGAGAAATGTTAGTTATTTTCCAAAGTCCAAATATGTTTATCTGCTCGAAAAGGCAGGCAGGATAACATGCCGAAAACATCAATTATAAAAAACAACATCGCAGCTCCGGAACCTTTTTCCGCTCTGAATAAAGAAACCCACAGGCTTCCTGCTGTTGGTATGACTGAAATTGGTCATTGCACTTCCAAGTGAAGAAAATGCTTGTATAATCTATAAAATAATGAATGAATGAAGTTCTAAAATAGTTGTCTTAATATTTTTTATCATGGTTTTTCTCCTTTAATATTTTTGTTAATCGCAGTATTTGTAATAAATAAAATGATTTACAACTAATATTAATATATAATGAATATAAAATAATTTTTTTACTAATTTATGAATCTTCTAAATATGATATTACTGATTTTATGTGAAAATAGCCAACAAAAGGCTGTTTTGAGAAAAATAAATTTTTCTACAATACAGCCTTTTATAATATTTTGGATTTTACTGTTCCAGTAATTTTAGATCAACAATAACCGGTATATGATCACTGACTGTTTTCCAGTCTGTATCTTTTTCAGTTCCTGTATTAGGTACATATACTTTTTCTGCTTTCCAGACCTGTGCGTTATTTAAAAATATCTGATCAATAGCTACTTCAGGATTAACTGCAGGCCATGTTCTGTGATCAGTTTTTCCGTCGAATACCGTAGTCCAGTATCTTTCCATTTCTTTGCCGATTACTGAATTCAATGTATCGTTAAAATCACCGGCAAGTATCTTTATTCCCCTCATATCAAGAGTAATTTCATTAATAGTTCTTACTTGCTGTAATCTGATATTAGGGTCTTCATGCCAGTCTAAGTGAGTATTTATAAAAGTTACAGGTATTTCAAATCCCGGAACGTCTACTTTAGTTACTAAAGCAATTCTGGGTTCTTCTTCTTTCTTGGTATCGGTATTAGTATACGGAAGCTTGATAATTTCATTGCTTACAATGGGATGCTTTGATAATACGGCTATTCCGTATTCTCCGCCTTGAAAATCAATAGTTTTGCCATATACATAATTATATCCTGTTAATTCCGAAAGAACCTTGATCTGATCGGTTTTACCGCTTCTTTCAGTATTTCTGTCCACTTCCTGAACAGCTATAATATCCGGATTGATTTTTTTGATGGTTTCGGCTGTCAGTTTCAAATCTACTTTAAAATTATTGGCTCCTGCGGCAATATTGTATGTTGCGACTCTGATTTTCGGATTGGAATTTATTATGACTTTGTTGTGTAAGATTTTTTCTTCTCCGTAAATAAAACATGATAAAACTAAAATTAATGAAATAAATAATTTATTCATATAAGTACCTCCTGATATTTGATTTTATATACTTAAAATTATAGTATCAATAGTAATAAGAAAACTAAAAATATTTATAATAGCAGATATAGCTGGTTATTGAAAAAACCTAATTTATAAGTATTCTAACATAGAGCGAGGAAGTTGTACAACAAATATCTTGTAATTTAATAATTTCTGTTTGGATAATATAATGTTAGACATTAGCTAACCAAAAAGAGAAGGAAGAAAATGTAGGTTTTTGGCAAGAGGTTGTTGTTATTTGATTATGATGTGTTTTTCTTTTTTTATAGAAGACTTTTTTTATCCGTTATTTAATACTTAAATTGTAAAATAAAATACAACATTTTTTCATAAATTAAGAAATTACAAATACAATCGGAATCATTCCGGCTCTTTTTGCACTGACTCTGACTTGTTCCCGATATTTTCAGTTATACAAACCTTGGTTTTCTTAAATACGGGTATTTTTATTTTTTAGGCTGCTGTACTTTAATATTATGATTTAAGATAATGTAAAAAACTGATATAAGAAAGCAGGTAAGATTCCGTCTTTATTTATTTTTACTTATCAATATTTACATCATCAAATTCAGGAGACTCAAATTTTTTAACTACATACGAGCATATCGGTTTGATCTTAAATTTATTTTCTCTTGCATAAATAACTGCTGTATTTAGAAGCTTTCCGGCAATTCCCAGACTTCTAAGCTTGTCTGAAACATAAGTGTGGTCGAAAATTAAAATATCTCCGTTTTTCTTATATGTTAATTCAGCCAGAGTCTTCTTTTCATCATCGTCAAATATGAAAAAGCCCTTATTCTCAAGATGTTTTATTCCAGTCATATAAATTTTCCGCCTTTCTGTTATTTATATCCATACTTTAAATTCTTTATTTATTTTTTTCAGGGAATCCTGATCAGGTATAAAATACCATACACCTTTCATCATTTTTCCGTTACCTTCCAGATCGAATGTTTCATAATTGCTTCCGTGAACTGCTATGGCAGGAAGTATTGATATAAATCTGAGC
>JAITVW010000114.1 GCA_031285605.1 Fusobacteriales bacterium
AAATCCTCCGCCCAATAACTAATCCGCTTTTATCAGAAAAAATATTGTATATTTTTTTAAATTCCCTCTTTCAAAATTTTCCACCTATTTCCAGCCTTTTCCCCTTATAATCCAAGGCTACTGCTTCTACCAGCGTGGCGGTATTTCTCCCTGTATTTATATGTATTATTTTCTTTACTATTTCTTTTTCCAAAAAACTTTCTGTAAGTGTTTGATTTCCTATAAATTCACTTGCTTCATCCTCTACTATTTCCACTACCATATTTATGGATTTGCTCTCTTTTACCGCACCTATTCCGTACAGAGACTTTACATTGATAATTCCTACTCCTCTTAATTCCATGAAATATGGTATTTCTCCGCAATATCCCTTTAGAATTTTATCCGGTGTAAGTACTATTTCCACTCTGTCATCTGCTATGAGCCGGTGCCCTCTTGTTACCAGTTCCAATCCTGTTTCACTTTTTCCGACACCGCTTTTTCCTGTAATTAAAACTCCCAGTCCGTATATTTCCATTAAAACTCCATGAACAGCGGTATGCGGTGAAACCTCAAATTCAAGCAGGTCCTCTGCCAGATCCAGAGTTATATTGAATTCATCTGTATTTTCATATAAATTTATATTTTTCATCTCACAATATTTTAAAATTTCACTTTTTACAGAACTTTCTTTCTTTATTAAAATACCGCTTATTTTTCTTTCAAAATATTTCTCCAGTATTTTAGTTCTTTCAGTATCTGAAAATTTTTCCAGACGAACAGATATATCCTCATCAAAAACATGAAGCCTGTCTATGCCGTTTTGCATATCTGATACTTCAAATACAGGATAATATAATACCGGACTGTTAATAAAAAGTTCATTTTCTTTACCTGCTATTTTCTTTAATCCGGCTTTATTTTCAAAAGTTTCTATAAGAAAAAGTTTCTTATCTGAAATTTTTTCAGCCCTCATTTTATTTCTCCCAATCAGCTTTTTAGTTTCATCGAAAAAGGTCATTGATGAATTTTCTCCCATTGATTTCAATCTGTAGTTTAACGCTACCGCTTCTACTATTACCGAAAGACTTCTTCCCGTTTTTATGGGAACAATGGTTTTGGATATATTTATATCCAGTATTTTTTCAAATTCCTCATCCAGCCCTAAGCGTTCAAATTTCTTTTTAGGCGACCAGTTCTCCAGCATAAGAAGCATATCTATTCTTTTACTTCTTCTTCCTGCTGCAGTTCCAAAATTTTTTAAAATATCAAACTCCGCTCCGCCGGTCATTTTTAATATATATTTACTGTAATCATTTATCATGTTTTTCCCGAATATTTCATTACTCTGATACTTTATTGCTCTTACACCGTCATTTGAAATAAAACCGTGCTTTTTCTTTATAAGCTCCAAAACCAATGAATTCCGAAGGTTTTTATCTCCCTGAATCAAAACTCCCATTCCAAATATTTCCAAAAACAGTGTATCTTCCAAAACAGTTTCCTGTCTCATTTTCTTTCTGATAACTTTTTTCAAACTTCTGTTTATTTCCTGAAATCCTGCCGCTGTTCTTAATATCACACAATCTGTATTCTCCGCTTTTACCGGATTCATAATTTCACTGATATTTATCCCGTCTGATAAAATTATAAATACCGAAGAAGTTCCAAAGTAATTTTTCAGCTTTCTTTTTCTTTCTTCAGCGTTTTCTTTTTTTAGATATTCAAGCTCTTCATTTCCCATGATATTAATACAGTTATTATTTGCAGATATTGTATCTGATACTAAGTTCCCAAGCATTTTCTGAATTTTTGGAGCAGTAATTTTCATATCTTTCAGCTCACAGTTTTTGTATACTTCTTCCAGAGCAAGGTATTTTCTTATCTCCAGTACAGAAATTTCTATCATTTTATTCTCCTAGCGTTTTATCCGGCTCAAATATTAAAGTAACTTATGACTGTTTATATCTTTCCAATCCGGATAAGATACTACTTCCGGTTTATTATCTGATAACTGTAATTCTTAACCTTTTCCTTCAGTTTTTCCAGTTCTTCGTTTGAAGATACAGTCTTGGAAATAATAATATAGACTTCTTTTCCGCTGCTCGTTTTGCTGTTTCTTATTTTAAAGTCTCCGTCTAATTTTTTAAGTGTTTCATCTGCATCAGTTTTTTTATTATATGTTGCTACTCTGATATAAGTCTTTGTCTTAGTTTCAGTGTTTTCTTCCTTTGATTTTGATATTTCTGACGAATCAGCCTTCGTATTCTCAGGCTGATTTTCCGCCGAAACGGCTTCCGGTGTATTTTCATCATTATTTTTATCCGCCTCTGTTTTCTCCGCCTGAACTTCCTGTATCTGTTCACCTTCTGCAACAGGTGGTTTTTCAGAGCCCTGATAAAAATCTTCTCTTCTTATTTTTAATTTTGAGACAATATTATTTGTCACTTCTTTACGCTGTTTAAAAAATCCATATGTAAGATAAAACACATATGTAAGAAATATCAAAAAAATAAAAAAATTTAAGAACCCATTGTTTCTTCTCATATTCTCTCCCGAATTTTTTATATTTGTTCCTGTGACAGCACTTCTGTGAGACGGCATACCAGCTCTTTGGAATTATTCGCAGCCAGTTCTGTAAATTGTGAGTATTCCATCATCGAATCATCTGTTACAGAATCTGAAATTGATCTTATCACAAGACATTTTTTGTCCAGTCTGTGGCAGACCTGTGCTACTGCAGCACTTTCCATATCTACGCACATTGCATTAAATTCAGATGCCAGTTCCTGTTTTGTCTGTTTCAGACTTATGAACTGATCTCCTGAAATTATAGTCCCCGAATATATTTTATTATTTGAAAGTTTGTACTCTTTTACTATTGCCATTAATCTGTCGTTTGATAAAAATACTGAAGTATCCATTCTTGGAATTTCACCTTTTTTCAAACCAAATTCCTTTACATCCATATCATGCTGAAGCATTTTTTCCCCTATTACTACATCTCCGACTTTAAGTCTGCTGTCCAATGCTCCGGCTACTCCTGAAAAGCATACAGCCTTTACATTAAATTTTACTATCATTATAGTTGCCAGCATAGCGGCATTTACTTTTCCTATTCCGGACTCTGCCAATACTATTTTTCTATTTCTGAGACTTCCTATATAAAATATAAATTTACCTATTATCTCCTCATGGCTGAACTGCATCTCGTCCTTTATTATATTAACTTCTTCAGACATTGCACCGATTATGCCGACCATAAAAAATCCTCCTAAAATTTTTAATCATTCAGGTTAAATTATATCATAAATGCAGAAAAAAAAATATCCTTTCCCGTTACAAAGTTTTCGTTTCCCGGAAAAGGATATATATTTTATTTATTATCTTTATTAATCAATTAATTTTTTTATATAACTGCTTACAGTAAAATAATCCACTGAATTACATATGAACTGTACTCCCAAAAATACTGCTATAAGTACTATTGAATTTTGCGGCCATGATATTATCATAAAAACGGCAAGCAGTATTTCCACTATTCCTGTAAATATGAACAGACCCATTCCCGGATATCCTTTATTGGAATA
>JAITVW010000163.1 GCA_031285605.1 Fusobacteriales bacterium
TGAAAGATAAATTTAATCTGAAAGATGATCTTAGCATAGGAATAATTATGACTTTCGGGATGGCCGTAGGAATTATTTTTTCCTTTATGACACCGGGTTATCAGGCAGATTTATCTACTTATCTTTTTGGGAATATACTTCTATCAAATAAAGAGAATATAATAATGCTGCTACTCCTGGATATAATAATTATTATTGTTTTTTTTATTTTTTATAAATCAATTATATACAGCAGCTTTGATGAAAATTTTTATAATATTTATGGAGTTCCTGTGAAATTTATAAATTATCTGTTGATAATTCTGATATCTTCTGCTATTATAATAAATATAAAGACAATCGGTATCATATTAATTATCTCCATATTGACCATTCCACAGGCAGCAGCTTCGCTGTTAGTAAAAAAATACTATTTAATAATTATTTTTTCAGGAATTTTCTCATTTTTGGGAATACTTTCCGGTTTATATTTTTCATACAGTCTGAATATTCCGTCAGGACCGGCGATAATACTCTCACTCACAATTATTTTACTATTTACCAAAGGTTTTGGAAAAATCTTTTTAAAAACAACTTGACAAAAGTTTGGAAGAAGTGTATTATATTAGATATAAAAATGAAATGATTATAAATTTATAGGAGGTACATATTATGGCTAATGTAATTGAAAAACTAAACGTATATCTTGCGGATCTGAATGTAATGTACAGAAAGGTACAAAATTATCACTGGAATGTGGATGGAAGAAACTTCTTTACTATTCATGCAAAATTGGAAGAATACTATGATGAAATCAACGAAAACATCGACAGTATCGCAGAAAGAATTTTATCTATCAACGGCAGACCATATGGAACAATGAAAAAATATCTTGAAATTACTAACATTAAAGAAGCTAACGATGAAGATATTGCTGATCTTGATTTAGTAAAAATCTTAAAAGCAGATTTTGAAGCTCTTTTAGGTGAAGTAAAAGACATCAAAGCAGCAGCTGACGAAGCTAATGACTACGGTACTTCAGCAATGATGGACGAATTAATAACAGGATATGAAACAAAATTATGGATGTTAGGTGCATTCTTAAAGTAAGAGAGACTTTTTAGACAATATAAATATTACCGGATTTTTATCCGGTTTTTTATTATATTTTTTATTCTTATACTGCCTGTAATCTGCTCATATTTTACCGAATATGCTTGTAAACTGTCTAGTGTGGTGAAATTCAAAAAAATTGCATAAGTAGAAATTTCAGTAGTATTCTGTTTTTTACAGAAAACACTACGAAAGGAATTTCACTTATGCAAACTAATTATACAAAATTTATCCAAAATATAAAAGGGATAAATATAAAAAAACACAGATATATCTGTTCCTTTAAAAATTTTTCTATCTTAAATTCAATATTTACAACTATGGTAATTATGAGTTTCATTATTATTTTATATATTTTCCCGGAAACTTTTTCTATTTCATTTCAAAAAGAACACTTACATTCTGAGTAAGTTTTATAACCTGCGGCTTGTAATCTACCTGCGGTTCCGGAGCAGGAACAGTCTTTTCGGCTGATACTTCCATCATCATAGCTTTTGACACATAGTCTTCATCTCCTGCGATCTGCTGTCTGTAATCATAATCTTCCATAACAGCCTGATTCTGATAAGATATGCTCTCACTTACTACCAGAGGATCTCCCAGCTTCATCTCACTTGATCTTAATATGCTTGCGGCTTTTGTCTTTGTCTGTTCGTAGGCAGTATTATACAGCTCTGATTCTTTTTGCTCTTTATTTGATATATCGAATGCTATGCTTCCCTGAATATTTATTTTATTATTTTCCGCTATCTTTATTACATCATTTATTTTATTTATATCTTTCAGTTCCAATACAAAGTTATTGTATATATTATGATATTCCTTATTTTTCAAAGGTTTGTTATCTGTTATCTCTTTTGATACAGCAGAATATGAATATACCGATATATCGTTACTGTTTATGCCGAGTCTTGACAATTGAGACTTTACGTTATCATATACTTTAAATGTATCTGATATTGCTGTTGCTTTTTCTCTGCTGTTTCTGTTTATTTCACCATAATATATTGATTTATCCGTACTGTCACTTTTCAGGCTTTTTATCTTGCTACTCTCCGCCAGACTTATCAAATCAGGAATTTTTGTCAGATCCGTTATCTTTACCGTAAAATATAAAGTTGTATAATACTCGGTTTTCTTATTTTCCGCAGTATCTCTTTCTGTTGTCTTTTGTGTATAATAATTATAAGTTTCTATACTTCCCACAGAAATATTTTTCTTTCTCAGTTCACTTTTAAAATTCTCCATATTTTGAGAATTTTCCTGCCCCGCTTTTTTCAGATTTTCATTCTTTGTATACACCCTGAAATTTATTTTTGCTATATCAGGCATAACTTCCTTCTCTGCATTTCCGGTAACACTTATTTTTCTGATCGGCTCACCAAATGTAAATACCGAAAATATCAAAGTTAATATTAAAACGATCTTTTTCATTTTCTCTCCTTTTCTTTCCGGTGTATTCCTGTAAAAAGAACCGGAATAATAAAAGTTTATTTTTTATTCATCTGGAATTCTATATTTACTGTTTTTGTTACAGTTAATTTTTTAGGATTTATTACTAAATTTGAAGTATCTGCCAAATCCATAAGCTCTTTATCACTACTTTTTTTTACTTCATCTGCTGCTCTGACCAAAGAGTTATAATTATTGAAATATTCATTATACGGCTGTATACTGTATCTGCTGTTATCAGTTACAGAAAGCGGTTTTTGCAGACCAAGATCAGTTTTGGCAAGTATTTTATCAGCCTTCTTTTTTGCTTCAAGATAAGCTTTTTCATATAATCTGTTTTCTATCTGCTCTTTATTATTGATATCATACTGTATATAGCTGTTTGGCATGATATTTAATGTATATCCCAGATTTATCAACTTTCCCAGATTCTTTACATCACCTGTTTTTATTTTGAGCACATGAGTTACCATATGTTTTTCTTTTTTTACTCTGTCATATTTTTCCAGACTCTTTTCGCCTGTATCATAAGAAGCTATTCTTACACTGTCTGCAAGACTGGTTTTCAGTACTTTGCTTTCCAGATTTTTATATCTCTCCAGTGCTTTTTGGTAAGAAGTCTTTGTATCTTTCGCACTTTCACTTATATTAAAATTATATATTCCAAATTCTCTTCCCGATTTTGAAAAATAATTTATATTTTCTCCTGAAAGTATATTTACTATTTCTCTCAGTTTATTCTGATCATTAACTGTGATTTCTATATTCAAAGATGTCGAATATTCTTTTTCACCCTTATTTACAAGTATTGAATCCCAATATTCCCATTTATTGGAATTATACGTTACAGATTCGATTTTTTCATATTTCACACCTGATTTTGAAAGTAAAGTTTTATACCTGTCAAGAAGTCCTGCATTTTCCTCGCTCGCCTTATTCATATCCTCGTTTTCTGTATAAATGATAAACATTATACTGGCAGTATCAGGCATCAGTGTTTCCACAGCTGTTCCCGCTACCTGAATTCTCTTATAAAAAAGATCGCTTTCATCTGAAAATATCATTACAGAAAAAATTGTCAGTAAAATCAATATAATTTTTTTCATATTTTATCCTTTCCGTTACTTTCTATATTTATTTTATTTCATAAAGTACACTTATACTCTGAAGCTTTGCTGTATCAGCCGTGACTTCCTTTTCTGCATTTCCTGTAACACTCGGTTTTCTTACAGGCTCACCGGCTGAGAATGCCAAAAAGCCCAAGACTGACACTAAAATAAACTCTCCCATTTTCATTTCTCTTACCTTGATTATAATAAATCAAATTTGTAAAATCAATCTGTTTATTTTTATTTTTTATGATACTACAATTAATATTCTGTAATTTATCCTGCAAAATTTCAATATTATTTATGAAAATTCCTCCGCCATGTGATACCCTTGTATTGATCATTTTTCCGAATTTTTCACCTGTATGTATTATCTTTACTCCAAATGGAATAATCATAAATATCGATTATTCTATTTGTAATATCATATTCCGTAAAATGTTCACAGCATTTTACAGACATAATTTCATTTATATTATCACACATCAATATGAATTCAGTGTGAACTAAAAAATTTTCTGTAAGTAAAAAAAGAATACACTAAATACTTATGCTGTTTAGTGTACTAAAATATATTCTTTATCATTACCAATATTTTTTCTGGTTAATTAAAAATATCTGTATTACGGCTGTTCTTCCTTCATTCTTTAAAACATAAAGCAAAAAAGCCTCACTCTTTTATTTCGATTAAAGTACTTTCAGACTCCAGTTTCTGTATAAACTGCATTACTGTTTCTGCAGTTGCCACCTCTATCTCATCCGGCTTCTTCCTGTCCTTATGATCATCAAAGTGAACATTTCTTGCCACTAAAGGGCCGAGTGTTCTTTCCAGCAGATTTATCTTTATTTTCTTTGGTCTAAATCCATTTACCTTAGTCCAATTTATAGCATCTCTTCTTGTCTTTACTTTTTTTCCGGATTTCACATAAACATAAGCCTCCAGTACATACTGCACACAGTTTTGATACTTATCCGACCATGCATTGGCATTTATAGAGTAGACATCTCCTTTAAACTTTTCTATTTCTTTATTTTTTATTGCTTCCTTAAGCTCTGTCTGTGTTTCCTTTGAAGGGATCAGAACAAGACTGTCATATATAGAAACAGGTGCAAAAAACAAAGCCATTCCGTCATCATATGTCCCCAGTTCATCGAAATTTTCACAATTCTGAAGCAGATTTGTCACTACCCACTTTCCTTTTTCATCTTTCCATGCCATTCCGAGATGAGTATATGAAATACCGTGGTTTTCTTTATTTTTCCTTGCCGTAAATGCCAGCCCGGCATTGTTGCTTTCCAAAAAGTCTATGACTTTTCCCGTAAGATCAAAGACCTTTACTGCCTCTTCCTTTGATTTTGGTTCTGTTTTACATACAGAACCCATAGAAAACAGAGGAATTGCACATACTATAAATAAAAACAGTACTTTTCTCAAAATTTTTCTCCCTGATTATTTTATCTTATTTCTCTTTCACTTAGTCCGCTGTATTTCATATCAGAAGGAACCAAAATTATAGGTCTGTCCAAATTTGAAACCAATATTCCTACATTCACCTTATCCAGCTCCATTACGGCTTCCCCGTTCAAAGCATACATTTCAAGCCCTTCTTCAGAGAAAATATCCTTTGCTCTGACAGTTTCACCCTGAGCAATAAGATTATCAAAATAATCATATCTGTCTTTTATTCCGTAATATTCATTATCTGACGAAGCAGATAAAACAGCACTGCTGAATAAAACATAAGACGAAGCTTCCGATACTGCCAGACTGTCTAACGAAACATCAAATGAACTGCCATTCACACGAATATCCGCAAATACCTGTGTTCCAAATATAACTGCTAAAATCAAAATCCCTAATTTTTTCATAAAAATCACCTTCTATTATATTATTTTACCTTTACTATTTTTTTCTTTCCTGCCCTTATTATCATCCCGGCTTCAGGTGTAACCATGTGGTTTATATCCTTTACAGGCTCGTCGTTTATCTTCAGACCGCCCTGCTGTATAAGCCTTCTTGCCTCGCTTGTCGATGACAGAAGATTCAGGTGCTTTACAAGTATATCAATAACTCCTGTTTCTACATATTCCAGTTCCACTTCCGGAAGCTCCACATCAAGATTCTTTTTGCTGAATACATTTTCAAACCATTCTCTTGCCTTTAGTCCCTCTTCCTTATTATGATATATAGCTACTACTTCCGATCCGAGACGTTTTTTCACTTCCATAGGGTGAAGAGTTTCGTTTTCCATGTCTGCCTTTATCTGCGCTATCTCTTCCAGCGGTATATCCGTTATTATTTCATAATATCTGAACATAAGATCATCAGATATTGACATTATTTTACCAAACATATCATTTGGAGTGTCAGTAATGCTTATATAGTTATTCAGAGACTTGCTCATTTTTTCCACACCGTCAAGTCCCTCAAGAATAGGCAGAAGCATACATACCTGCGGATCCATTCCGAAATTTTTCTGTAAATCCCTTCCTTTTAAAATATTAAATTTTTGCTCTGTGGCTCCCAGCTCTATATCACATTTCATGGCAACAGAATCATATCCCTGTAAAATAGGGTACATAAACTCTACTAAAGATACCGGTTTGTTTTCCGCAAGTCTTTTTGCAAAATCTTCTCTTGAAATCATCTGTGCTACGGTAAACTGTGATAACAAACCGAGAAAATCCTGAAGCGGCAGCTTTTCCAGCCAGTCCGCATTATACAGAATTTCTGTTTTTTCTGAATCAAGTATCAGAAATACCTGCTCCAGATATGTAGCTATATTTTTCTGTATATCTTCCGGGGTAAGCATTTTTCTTGTTTCTGATTTTCCTGTGGGATCTCCTATTCTTGCAGTAAAAGTCCCTATCAGAAACTGCACTGTATGTCCCAGCTCCTGAAACTGTCTTAGTTTTCTCAAAGGAACGGCATGTCCTATATGAAGATCTGTTCCTGTAGGATCTATTCCCAGTTTTATTTTTAAAGGTTTATTTTCTTTCAATGACTTTTCCAGTCTCTGCTTTAGTTCAGCTTCGTTTATTATCTCTTCACAACCTCTT
The DNA here is from genome assembly GCA_031285605.1 of Fusobacteriales bacterium. Classification (GTDB taxonomy): domain Bacteria; phylum Fusobacteriota; class Fusobacteriia; order Fusobacteriales; family Leptotrichiaceae; genus Sebaldella. Next base: position 6,714 of record JAITVW010000163.1, read on the forward strand.
TTCAGTATATTAAACTGTCTTTCCACTTCATTTTTTATATCCATTTATTTCTTCCTTTCCAGATTTTTGTTCAAATTACTATTTCAGAATTATATTTTCTATAAATCATCCCGGCTATCTGAAAATAAAGGAATAAACATCGGTAATTCCGAATTCAGAAAAATACTCCTTTTCATAACATTCTCCTATTTTCATGATATTTTCTTACTATTATATCATATTTTTTCAAGTCTTTAAATCAAAAAAATGCTATAATTAAGTAAATTCTTATGAAGAAGGTGGTTTTCGTGATATACATCGGCGATAATAAAACTACAGGGGAAATAGACAGCTATTCTATTAATACGCTAAATATCCCCGGAATTGTACTTATGGAAAATGCCGCACGTAATTTTACCGGTACTCTTGATACCGGACTTGATAACTTTTTGATAGTCTGCGGCAAAGGCAATAACGGCGGTGACGGCTATGCCATAGCAAGACAGCTTGTTTCCCTTGATAAACAGGTTTCTGTTTTTTCGTGTGAAACATCAAATATGAGTCGTGACTGCCGAATAAATTATGACATATGCCGAAATCTCGGTATTCCAATGGAAAGTGATCTTTCCGCTTTAGAAAAACTAATTTCTTCACATGATGTAGTTATTGACGCTGTTTTTGGCACAGGTCTCGATAAAGCTTTAGGCACACCTTATGATAAAATTATAAATAATATAAACCAGTATGGAAAATATATCATTTCAGTGGATATTCCCTCGGGAATAAACGGTTCTACGGGAGAAACAGCCGGAATTTCTGTTAAAGCCGATAAAACAGTTTCTTTTGTAACATATAAACAGGGCTTTCTTAATTATTCCGCCGCAGAATCTCTGGGTAAAGTAAAAGTAGTAAACATTGGTCTTCCCGAATATGTTATCAAAAAGTTTTCAAATACAGTACTTATGGATAAAAAATATATAAACAGCCTGCTTATTCCAAGACTGAAATATTCACATAAAGGAAATTTCGGGCATACTCTTATAATAGCCGGTTCACCCGGATTTACAGGAGCTGCTGTTATTTCTGCCAATGCTGCCGTAAAAACCGGTTCCGGTCTTGTTACTCTTGCTGTATTTCATGAATGTCTGAATATGCTTTCTTCGTGCAGTCCTG